>WRBM01000020.1 GCA_009784525.1 Erysipelotrichales bacterium
TAAAACTGTTTCTGTTCCGTATCTGTGTTCTGTTGGCGTATTATATCCTAGTGTTCCACTAAAAGATCCGCCCCCGACATCTTTATATGTTATTGTGAAAGTATTTTGTACTTCTGCGATTGTGTTGAATCTACCTATCAACATCATTGTGATTGCTGAAATCGTCAATGTCATTAATAACGTCAACAAAACTATTCTTCTTTTATATGTCATATATCAAAACTTCCCCTTAAGTAACTATTTTGAATGATATAATTCATTTTAATTCATTAATAATTTTAAAGAACTTTTTTAAATTAAATATCTAATCTAAATATCTTAATATATAGCTTGGAATATTGCCAGACATCTGATTTTTAAAGTTGTATTATTAAAAAATTCTTTATTTATTGCGTACATATCATTATATAAAATAGCTCAATTTATTTCAACAAAATCATTCATTCTTCACAAAATCACCTAATCTTGATAAAATGTTGAACTTTATTTACTCCTATAAAATTACAAACCCAATTAGTTTAAATGTTGAAAAAAATGATGAATGTTTTTTTCTCAATAATCTCTTTTTAAACGAAAATGTATGTTATAATATATTATTCAGGAGGTAATGTTAAATGGATGCGGAATCACGCCGAAAACAAATTCTCAAGATTATTTCTGAGCCCGAAGCACTTATTACTGCTTCTATGCTCGCAAAAACCTTAAATATTAGTCGTCAGATTATTGTTGGCGATATTGCCTTGTTAAGAGCTCAAGGATATGATATTATCGCAACTGCCAGAGGTTATATGATGCCAAAATATAAAGAAAGCGGACAGTACATAGGTAAAGTGGCTTGTAAGCATACTCCGGATAATACTACTTCTGAACTAAATTTGATAGTTGATTTAGGAGCTACTATTGTTAATATTATCGTGGAACATGAATTATACGGTGAAATTACGGGAAACCTAAATCTAAAGAGCCGTGAAGATATTGAGGCCTTTATGAAAAAAGTTGATAAGATGAAGATAAAATTATTATCGGAACTGACATTTGGCATTCATCTTCATACCATTGCCTGTCAAGATAAAAATCACTTTGATAAAGTATGTAAGGCACTTAAAGAAAACAAATTTGCTTTATAATCAAGTTTTATCATATTTTGTTTGACAAGCGCTAAAAAAATCTGTATAATATATGTGTCATGACACATGTAAATGATGTTTGTCAATTTAAAATATTAAGGAGAAAAAAAATGTTAGGTATATCATTATTATTCGTCGGAATTGTATTAGTTCACAATGGCATCTTGTTTATGTCAACATCAAAAATCGTAACAAATGAAAATGGCAAAGAAATAGAACAAATTGTTCCTTTAGTAGTCGCAAGTCCAAAAACAATAGCTTTCTTTAATGTAGTTGTTGGTGCTCTTCTTGTGCTTGGAAATTTTATTATACTAGCTTATCATGCGCCTCTTGATTTACTTACAGGAGCACTTCCAAGTTATGTAATATTCCAAAATATCGCAGCTGGCTTAGTCTTTGGTTTTACTTATTTGTTTATCGCTGGTAATTTACTTCTAAAACTTGATAGTCGACCATTTGGATTATTTTGTTTCGGCGCAAGTATCTTCGCTTTTGTAATGATTATTTATAACTTTGTACAACTAGCAGATATCGGCATGGAAAATGGATATTCATTCTTGATTTTAGCATTATTATGGCTTACATGGTTTGTATTATGGTTTGCGGGAGTAATGCAGTTTACTTTCAAAATGAAAGTCATGGAAAAAGTTTTTCCTTATATTTCAATTTCAGTTGGTGTTGTTGGTGCTTTTATTCCAGCAATAGCTCTTCTTACAGGAGTATGGGCTTTACTATAAAAATCAACTTAAAGATTAATAAACTCAGGAGCATTCTAAACTCCTGAGTTATTTTTTCGCCTAAGCACAAAAAGCGGACAATATTCATATATTAATGTAAATACAATTAAAGGAGTTTTATCATGAATACGTATACTGTTGTGCCTGGCGATAGCTTATGGAGAATAGCTGTAAAACATCAAGTTGGAATCAGTGAGCTGATAGCCGCAAATCCTCAGATTGCTAATCCAGCGCTAATTTTTCCAGGGCAAAGGATAAATATCCCAAGAACTTCCGAATTTATCGGTTTTGAAAACGAAGTTGTTAACTTAGTTAATTCAGAAAGAGCAAAAGCCGGCTTGAGACCACTTACTAATAATTGGGAAATAAGTCGGGTTGCTAGAATTAAATCACAAGACTTTATAAATCGGAATTATTTTTCACATAATTCACCTACTTATGGAACACCTTTTCAAATGCTTAAATCATTTGGCATTCCATTTTCAGCAGCTGCGGAAAATATTGCGAGCGGACAAAGGACACCTGCTGCAGTTATGTCTTCTTGGCTGAATTCACCAGGCCATAGAGCAAATATTATGAACCCTAATTTTAATCAAATTGGGGTCGGGGTTGCTAGAGACAATAGAGGTAATTTGTTCTGGACTCAAATGTTTGTGGCACGCTAATTATTACTAAAATACAAATTAACGGAACTTTCATTTAATAATTACAATGTGCTAAAACCTCTTATAAGAAAAGAAAAAAGAACTCTAATGATTTTACTCACTAAAGTTCTTTTTTTCTATGCGAATAGCTTCCTTAAAAGGCTTAGGAAAATATTAAAAACATTGTTTCTTTGGATCGGTACCTCAAGGTTTAAGGTTAGGGTATCATGTAACCGGCCATCATAAAATACTTCTAAAGTGCCAATATTTGTATGTTCCAATTCATGAATTCTGTTTAAGTCAAGATTAAAGCGATATTCAAACTGTTTTAATTCTTCAGATCTTCTTTTAACAATATAAAGATCACGGTCTGTCACAACATTGACTGGTCCTCTTGTAAAGCGAATATCATTAAATTGCGTTACTACATGCCCACTCTCAGTCACGAGCCTTTTTTCAAAATTCGCAAAACCAAATTCAATTAAAGCAATAATATCTTGATTACGAAGTTCCGCTGACTCTGCGCCCATCACAACCGCAATCAAACGCATGCCATCTCTTTCAATAGTTGCGGATAAACAATAGCCAGCCTCTTCAGTCCAACCAGTCTTTAAGCCATCAATGCCTTCATAATGTCTAACTAGTTTATTCGTGTTGACTAACCAAAATGGATTATCTGTATCTTTGCGCAGCCAATCTTCATAAATTTTAGTATATTCTAGAATTTCCGGATGATTATTAATCAAATTTCTAGAAAGAAAAGCCATATCATGAGCTGAAGAAAATTGATTACGATCAGATAAGCCAGTAGGATTTTGAAAAGTTGTATTCTGTAATCCTAAATTTTTGACATGATCATTCATCATATTGACAAATAATCTTTCACTACCACCGATTTTTTCCGCTAAAGCCGTAGCCGCATCATTACCACTACCAATAGCGACACCTTTAAGTAAATGCTCGACACTCATTTGTTCGTTTTCATCTAAAAGAATTGTACTGCCAGGAATACTAGCTGCATGTTTACTAGTAGTTACCATTGTATCTAAGTTGATGCGACCAGAGTTCAAAGCTTCCATAACTAAAGTCATTGTGGCGATTTTAGTCATGCTTGCCGGAAACAGACGCTGATTATCATTTTTTCGATAAAGGACTCTTCCAGTTTCAGCCTCTATTAAAATTGCACTTCTTGAGTGTTCAACGATATCAGGATCATAATTTTCCTCACCATTGCCATTCTCCTCAGCCGAAACATTGGCTACTAACATAAATACGCCGAAAATTATAAATAAAAAGGACAGATATTTTTTCACAAGTTTTTGCACCTCTGTAAAATAAATATGTCCTGTTGTTATTAAAAAGAACTAGCTTTCTATGATTTTGATAATCAATGGCTCTTCTTTATAACTTTTTGCGATATGAAAGGCCGATTCAACTAGTTCTTTAACTTCATCATTTAATTCCTTATTCGTATAAAGATCACAAAGATTTTCATTGACCTCTATTTTGTCGCCTGGCTTTTTATTTATAATAATACCAGCTTTATAATCTATCTCATCTTCTTTAGTCATTCTACCGGCTCCTAACAACATCGCAGCCTGACCAATCTTTAAAGAATCAATAGCGGAAACTACACCTTTAATTTTAGCATTAATCGAATAATGCTTTGAGGCTTTTTCTAAGTCCTTAGTAAGATTACCGCCTTGGGCTTTAATCATTTGTATAAAGCTATTTAAAGCTTTACCATTTTTTAAGTTTTCCTCAACCTTTTGTCTAGCCATTTTTAAACTTTCAAACTTACCAGCTAAATAAGCTAAATGCGCAGAAATTTCAATGGAGATGCTAGTTAAATCTATTGCACCTTTTCCTTTTAAAGTTAATAATGCTTCATTTACTTCCAGATTGTTACCAACCGAATTACCTAACGGAGAATCCATCGAAGTTAATATAGCCATTACTTTACGCCCTATGTTTGTGCCGATTTTAACCATTAAGTTAGCTAGTTCAATAGCTTCTTTAACAGTCTTCATAAAAGCACCTTTACCGACTTTAACATCTAGGATTATGACCTCAGCGCCACTAGCTAACTTTTTACTCATGATGCTTGAGGCAATTAAAGGAATTGAACTAACAGTTCCTGTCACATCCCTTAAAGCATAAAGCATTTTATCAGCTGGCACTAAATTTCCAGTTTGACCAATGATTGCCAAAGAGATATCATTGACTTGATTAATGAACTGATCTTTAGTTAAACTCGTCTGAAACCCAGGAATTCCTTCTAACTTATCGATTGTTCCCCCTGTATGCCCTAAACCCCTACCGCTCATTTTTGCGACCTTAAGACCAAGTGAAGCTAAAAGTGGCGCAACGATTAAAGTAACTTTATCGCCAACACCTCCTGTTGAATGCTTGTCAACTTTAATGCCTTCTATTTTACTTAAATCAAAAATATCACCTGAGTTAAGCATTGCTTCAGTTAAAATTGTAGTTTCTTCTTCATCCATACCATTTAGGCAAATTGCCATTAAAAGCGAACTTGCCTGATAATCTTTAATTTTGCCATTTACATAATCAGAAATGAAATAATTTATCTCTGCTTTCGTTAGTTTTTGTTTATCACGTTTTTTTTCAATAATCTCAATAATATTCATTTTTATTTTACTCCTTTAGAAATGTTTTTTCCTTTATATTATAATCGATAAGAAATATAAAATCAAGTTCTATTATTTGCTTAAATCTATAGATAATGGTATAATAACCAAGGATGTGAAGAAAATGACAGAATTAATCTTAATAAGACACGGTGAAACTGACTATAACAAACAAAAACTCGTTCAAGGTTTAATGGACAATCCTTTAAACTCAGAAGGAAAAAAACAAGCCGAAGGAACGGCCCATAAACTTAAAAATTTTAATATATCTTTTGATAAAATAATCTCAAGTCCTCTAGTAAGAGCGCAAATGACTGCGCAAATAATTAAAGAAAACTTGCATATTGGTAGTGATATTATCATTGAACCAGGTTTTATTGAACGCGATTTTGGAATTTATGAAGGTTTTCCGGTTCTTGAAACAATCGCCAAGATAACTGAAGAAGGTTTTACATGTGATCAATATGAAAACGATCTGGCTTTAAAACTCAGAGTTAAAGCTACTGCTTTAGAGCTAGCCAAGAATTATCCAAACCAAAGATTAATCATAATTGCCCATGCTCACGCTATTAAAGCCTTATTAGCAGAAACCGAACCAAAAAACTATAATTTTAGGACTTTGTTATCAAATTGTTCAATTAATATTTTTCAGATTGATAAAAACATTATTACTATTAAAGCTGTTAATTTATAAAACCGAGTTAACAGTTGTGGTGATTATTTCCCCGATTTCATTTGTAGAAATTTCAGCATATTCTGCGGCTGTCAAAGGCTTATGAAAGTAAAGATCTATTCTCTTACGGCCAAAAATCCAAGTTTTAGAAATTTTAGCCGATCCTTTAATACTAACAGGAATAATATCAGCTTTAGGTTTAGTCGCTAATTTATATGCACCAGCCCGCATTTCCACCATTTTATCGTCTTCACGATTTTTACGACCACCTTCGGGAAAGATAATCATCGGAATATTGTTTTCCAGATTTTCAATCCCTTTTTTTATCGTTAAAAGCGCCTCACGATCGCTACCTCTGTTAAGTGGCACTACTTTAGCTGTTTTCATATAACTGCTCATTATCGGAATCTTAAAGACTTCTCTTTTAGCAATAATTGAAATCGGACGACCTAATCTTGTCATAACAATTAAAATATCGCAATAGGATTTATGATTAGGAAATAAGACAAATTTCTGATGTTCTGGTAAATTTTCTTTACCATGAACTTTAATTCTAAAATTCAATAACCATAACACTAAAAAGAAAATTGATCTGACATAATAATGAAAGAATCTATTATTTGGTTTCATAAATTTAAAAATTGGCATTAAGATAATAATTAATAAAACAATACTCAAAACCGAAAGAATAATAGAAAGTGGAAAAAAGACTACAGAAAAAAAGACACTTTCTCGCCAAAACCAAGCAAGCAAATTATAACCTAAAACAAAAAGTAAAAAAACAATAGTTGCCATAAATTTTAAATCCTTTCATAAATTCTAAAACTTAAAACACCTTCATTTGTTTCAGAAACTAAACGAAAAGAGTTTAAGTCTGGTAATTGCAAAAAGCAGTCGCCTTCATGACTATCATTAATTACGGTTAAATAGAGTTTTTCAGCATAGGGAGCAGTTAATTCATAGATTGATTTACCACCAACAATCATTAACTCCTCTTCTTTTGGAAAATCTTTAATAAAAGCTAGCGGATCAAGAATATATTTAACACTTTCAAAATCAGATTTTTTTTCTATATAACTAGCGACTACAGAAATTCTTTTTTCTAGTGGTTTACCGATTCTATCGATAATTGATTGGTAAGTATTACTACCCATAAGCAAAGTTTTATTTAAAGTATTTTTACGAAAATATTTCAAATCGCTCGGATAATGCCAAGGTAAATCATTCCCATTTCCAATTAATCCATTTTTATCTAAAGCAACTATTAAAGAAATCATACCGCTACCTTACCCTTAATACCTTTATGAGGATTATAACCTATCAATTCAAAATCTTCATACTTAAAATCTTCTATCGATTTGATATCTGGATTAAGTTTCATTATTGGAAGTTCTCTTGCACTACGGTCAAATTGAATTTTAATTTGTTCAAGATGATTAGAATAGATATGAGCATCTCCTAATGTATGGACAAAGTTACCAACCTTTAGACCAGTAACTTGTGCAAGCATCATTGTCAAAAGACTATAAGAAGCAATATTAAACGGTACACCTAAAAAGATATCCGCACTTCTTTGATAAAGCTGACAAGAAAGTTTACCGTCAGCAACATAAAACTGCATAAGCATGTGACAAGGCGGTAAAGCCATACTTTTAAGTTCAGGTGGATTCCAGCTAGAAATTAATAATCTTCTTGAGTCCGGATCATTTTTAAGGTTATTTACAAGTTCAGCTAACTGATCAACGCCATTAAAGTTGCGCCATTGCTTACCGTAAACAGGACCTAACTCACCATGAATTTTAGCAAATTCTTGATTATTCTTAATTTTTTCAACATAATCTTCTAAGGATTCCCCTTGATAGTCATTGGATTGCTTATATTTTTCATATGGCCATTCGTTCCAGATATTAACTTCATTTTCTACTAAATAACGAATATTTGTCTCACCTTTAATAAACCATAAGAGTTCATGAATTATACCTTTCATATAAACTCTTTTAGTTGTTAAAAGTGGAAATCCCTGATTTAAATCAAAGTGCATCTGATAACCAAATACACTAATTGTACCCGTGTTCGTACGGTCATTTTTTACTGTGCCGTTTTCTAAGACATGGCGACACAAATCTAAGTATTGTTTCATATTATTTTAAACCGATAAAATTCCGGCTTGTCCTTTCTTTAATAATCTCTAATATTATAACCGAAAACGACAAAAATTTCAATGTTAAAAAAAAAATAGACTACCTAAAAAGGCAGTCTAAAAGATCGCATTTTCTATAAAAGCACGCCTCTTCTCTTATATCTTCGTTAAAAATTATTCTTAGTATTTCAAATTCTTCATTTGTTGTTGCATTATGATTTATTTCTGTTGAATATAAATCCATAGAAAACATTAATGGTATAGTTACTCTTGTAATATTAATATTTCCTGACCAACCTCGTGGTGCTTGAAAATAGCCCATATAGTAAGTTCCTGCTGGTAAAGTTATAGTGCCATTACCGCCATTAAAGAACCAATGAGAGTCATTCCAGTCAAAGCCATGACCTTCAAAGCGATAAATAATAAATATCAATCCTGGTGTATTTGGAATCGATACATTGAATCTGGCATTCTGATTAAGTATTACTCTATGCATCTCTGATCCATAACTACCTCTAAAGATATTTAACCTTAAAGAAGCGCCAGGTGAAAAATCAACAACATGTCGTTGAACTTCTTCAATCCTTAAGAAAATCTGTCCTGGACCAAATAAATACTGAGTGTCTATAAAGAAGTTTCCAACATGAGGTAAAAAGACAGTAACTTCAGTTGAAAACATTGAACTCTCAGCCATGCCCATTCCGTCAAGTACTTCCATCGGACCCCAGGCATTACGAACAACTATTGTTCTTTCCCATGGCATAACTCCGCCAGTCAATGCTACTTTGACAAATCTCGGAGTATCATTAAAGAATACAAACTCTCTGCTTCCTAAAATTAAGTCTGGAGTAATATTTCTAGTTTCATTTAACTCTAAACTAACCGGTATTCTTAAATATTGGCTCCAACCAGATGCCGTCGCGTAATGAATGAAGCTCATATCATCTGGTAATCTGATTTCTAATGATGGATGTGCTCCATCAAGTATTCCGTGTCCTGCTTGTGTGATGCCATGCTGAGCTGATCTTAATATATAGACTTTTCGTAAACTACTTGTAAGCCTGAATGCCCCATCACCAATTGTCAAAACAGATTGAGGAATTGTGACAGTTGTCAGTCCTGTTCCTTCAAAAGCAAATGCACCAATATTAGTTACTCCATCAGGAATAACGACTCCACTGATATTCATACCACTAAATGCATTGTTTCCAATAGAAACTACTTCTCGCTTAGTATCTTGTCCTAATGGCGCAAACATATCCGGAATTATTAGATTAGTATCTCTTGGTAATGTAAAACCATTTATTAATCCATCAACTGAAATCCCGTTACCAAAGTTAGATGTTCTAAATGCAACGGCAGCTACTGCTCTATGAGCATTCAATCTTATAACCTGTTGCGTTACAGTCTGTAGGTTTTGACGAATATCTATCGTATGATTGTCTGCGTTATTAATTATAGTTCTTTTTAGCTGTGCTGGTGTAAGATTAGGATTTACAGATAGCATTAGTGCCGCAACTCCTACAACATGGGGAGTTGCGAATGAAGAACCTGGCAGCCTTATATAGGAATAATCATTATTTATATTCGGCATTAAGATATCATGCCCTGGCGCAAAAATACTAACACTCTCACTTCCCCACGATGTAAGATTAGGGCGAGATCCATTATAAGATATTGAACTAACTGATATAACATTATCACGACTATTAATAAATTCCGGATCACGACTATAGTTTGTTGGAAAATCGGTGTAATACGGATTATCAAGATCTATATTTAAATTAGCTGCTGCAGTTACAAATAAACCAGGATAAGTTAATATCGCCTGTCTTAAAATAAGAGATTCTTCTGTTACAACATCATGTAACCTAGGAGTCCATCCCCCACTAAAATTTAATATTTTAATTGGTCGATTAGTTTCAAATGTTCCTGTTGCATAATCAACAGCCATTGCTACCTTAATAGGATCAAAATCACTATGCTCAGCTGTTACTCTTAATGATACTAGAGTTACATCCCAGTTAATTCCTGCCATACCTATTGCAGGAGTCGTATTAGTTCGTGCTCCTATTACTCCAGCAATATGAGTGCCATGTCCATTTATGTCAATTGGCACATGACCAATTGGATTTTCTTGAGTAAAATCTCGACTTAAATTATAATCAACGCGTCCTCTTAAATCTTGGTGTGTCGAGCGGATTCCAGAATCAATTATACCTACTATAACTTCACTTGAGCCTCTAGCTATACTCCAAGCTCCAGGCGCCTCAATTCCATAACTACCGTTTAATCCCCATTGTGCCACTCCGTTTCTATTTCCATCAAATCCTGGATCATTGAAACCTGGATCGTTAGGAATAGTTCTTAACTGACCAAACATACTCGGACTGACACTTATGACGTCATTCCTTTGTTCAAGTAGTCGAACCGCATCTAAAACGTCTTGCTTACAATTATCATAAAGTCTAAGTGCAATAACTCTTCTGAAAGTTTCGTGATTAATTACTCTGTCACTTCCAAATGATTTTCCTCTAGCCTCCGATAAAACTTGATTCTGAACCATCCTTGTGACATTTTCATTAACGTTTTCGATACTTCTAACACGTACTTCAGGAAAATCTGTAGATGAAAAGGTATTGAACTGAAAACTCGTTTCTTTATTAAAAATTATTACAACAGTATCATCTACAAATCATCATCAATAGTTGCAGAACTAATAACCCTTTCGTCTCTTTGAATTGAATAATGTGCTTGCAATGATAAATCTTGCCAAATAAATAACGCTAATACGAGTATTGCGATTATTAAAAACGAAAAAATATTTAATTTTCTTTTTATTTTTTTCATAATTATATTCCCTTTGTATTTTTTCAACTGTAACAATTTTTAAAACCAAGTTCTCCAATTAGTAAAGATATCGTCTAAATCTCTATCATGAATGTAAGCTATCTCTTTTAAGTCTTCCATCGTTAACATTCCTTGCTCATATGCCGGGCTTAATCGATAAAAATTACCATTATTCCAAATGCGAATATGTTGTCCCCCATTAGGATATAAAATTCCTAAAATATCTTCCGTTATTACTCTAAAATACCCAGCGCGCTGATTACGAATCATAACTACTATATTATCATTAAATGTTCCATAATAGAAAAAATTGATGTCCTCTGTTGTCGTAAGGCTAATATGTGAATAAAGCAGCCTAACTGCATCTTCTTTGATCTGACTTACTATTTCATTACTAAGTCTTTTTGGTACATTATTAATTTGATCTTTAGTTTCCATCAAATAAACATCTACTGCTAACTCATTTGCTGCTGTATTTATTAAGGTTTTGCCATTATTCAGTAAATTTGTTATTATAACCCAATTATCAACACAGTATAATGCTTCCTGTTTATTATATACATGCTCTTCCAAGTTTATCAATGCTTTTGTTCTATGTTTTTCAAGGGTTTCATTTATAGTTGATATGGCAATTGTACCACAAGAAGTTAATATAAAAATTGAAACAAATGCAAATATGCTTAATCCAATAAGTTTTTTATACATTTATATCCCATCTTTCTGAAGATTTATTTACTTTCATCAAATAACTGAAACTGTTACCCAATAATTGTCAGTTTTATTGCCTTGGATCTGTAACGATATCTTGGCTGCGTGTAATTAAGTCTTAATCGCAGTTTCAAACTCAACCGGTGTCATATAATTGATAGAGCCGTGAATCTGCTCTCTGTTATACCTTTTTTATCTAAGTGCTTTGACAAATCGCCTTTTCCTCTTTTAAACTTCATCATATTGTTGTGAGCACTTCTGATGGTACTGATGGACATATAGGTATTTAGGATGTGGAAGTTTTCGTTTGATTTCAAAATACTATTCAGTTCAATTCCATCATTATAAAACTCATTTCTTACTTTGACTCTTGTTAAGAATATGATGTTATTATAACACTAAAATCTAGTAAAAACAAGGATTAATTTAAACTTTTTTTCAGCTTGAGAAAACGTTACAGATAAAGCAAATAAAACTATGGTTTTAAGGGTAATTTTGAGAAAAATTCTCGCATACGTGTGTGTAACGTACATATTAAGTATAACTATTATTATAAGATGAAAATATATCTTAAAGAATTAAAAAATAGACTACCTAAAAAGGCAGCCTAAGAGCTTGCGAGGCTTTTGAATATTACTTTGAACTGATGTAATGAATTTTTTCGGCTATTACTTCTGGAACATTGTAATAACGTTCCTTAGACTCATCTAGATATAGCTTTCGCTGACCAAGTCTGGCTTTAATACCGATGACTGTACCTTTCTTACAGAATTCCTGTAAGTTAACAGCTAAGACTTGCCAGACTGTACAATTAATGAAATCTGTATCATAAAGTCCAGTTTCTGAGTTTTTAAAGCTTTTCTGCAAGGCCAGAGTAATTTCTGTGACATTTCTTCCATCATCTAAAGTCCTAACTTCCGGGTCTTTAGTTAAGCGACCAACTAATATACATTGATTAAACATTTCAAGCCTCCTTTCTTCCGGCGCTTATATTATAAAAGAATAATAGCCAAAAGCCAAATTACTAAACTGCCATTTTATTTAATTGAAACTCTTATTTTTGCGCAAAAAAAAGCAAAAAAACCTATAATACGTTTTATTGCCTTTTCTAATTCAAATTTCTTAAATTATACTTTATTTGGCATAACTAACAAAGTTGTTATCGATTGTCTTTTAACTACTTTTTTAATTGAGTCAAAATCTTTAATTGTTATTGCCTCTAAAATCTTACGATATTCAAAAAAGTTATAGCCAGAATTTTCATATCTGAGGAATCGATCGGTAATTGCTTCTACGGAATCAAGAATTCTAATCGTCTGACCAATCAAACTTTTCTTCAAGCGTAAAAAAGCTTTTTCGTTAATTTCAAAGTTTTTGATATCAAGAATTGTTCTTTGTAATTTCCTTAATGTTTTTTCTGGCTTAACGCTATCAGTATTAATAATTCCATATGCAAATGTTGATGCAAAATTGAAAGTCATTTCAAAAGAATCATTAATAAAACCTTTGGATAATAAATCATGATAGACCGGAGAACTTTCGTCAAGATATAATGTAAAAAGCATCCGAATCAAGATTTCTCTTTTTAATGACTGATTCTTCTTGCTAGCCGGCTTAAACTTAATGCCGATTCCAACTTTAGGAATACTGACATTTTCCTGAATAACTTCTTTACTTATATTAACCGCTGATGGCTCTTTAAAATATTTGCGAATTAGAGAGCTTTTAGGTTTAGGATAGTCTTGTTGCTGGTTCTGAATAACTTTTCTAACTCTTTTTATCGGAAAATTACCAGTTAACATTAAAGACATATTATCTGGTCGATAAAAACTACTATGACATAAATTTAAAGCTTTAACATCAATTGCCTTTAAGGATTCAATAGTACCGCCAATATCATCACGGCAACTATGCCCCTGATACATATTAATAAGTAAACGACCAAACAAAACATGTTCAGGAAGATCTGCATACATTTTTATTTCCTGAGCAATGATTTCTCTTTCTCTAGCTACTGATTCTTCATTAAAACAAGGATCAAAAACAAAATCAAGTAAAATCTTTAAAGCTTCGGGAATATTCTGAGTAGCGGAAAAAATATAATTAGTCATTGTATTGCTTGTATAGGCATTAGGACTAGCACCAAGCTGGGCTAAAAGAGTAGCCGCATCTCCCTTTTTAGTTTCGAATAATTTATGTTCAAGAAAATGGGCAATTCCTTCTGGCTGATTATATTCTTTATCGTCAATCTCAAAATTTTTATCAATTGAACCGAATTTGACTTTTAAAGAAACATAAGTTTTTCTGTAGTCTGGTTTATGATAAAGATGAACTTTTAGGCCGTTTTGTAAACGATAAGAGACTATTTCTTCTTCAAGTAAAGTTTCTCGTTTCATATTTTATCACCTACCAGAATAAAAGTTGTATCTTGTTGAATTTTGTTAAAAGCCGTTCTGATTTCTTCTTTGCTGATTGCGTTTATTTTTTTTACTGTTTTTTCAATATCCATATCAGTTCCCAATAGAAATGAATTGTAATATCTTTCTACAATCGCCCCTTGCGAGTCTTCAAGTTCCAAAATATCATTAATAACCTGAAGCTTAATGCTTCTGAATTCATTTTCACTGATTAGATTTTTCTGCAAATCCTCAAATTCATTTTCAATAAGATTTAAAGCTTTTTTAGTCTGTTTATAATCAAGGCTTGCGACTACAAACAATAATCCCGAAAAGATATTAGCAAATGAAAATATGCTATAAGCCAAGGAATGACGTTCGCGAATATTTGTAAAAAGACGGGAATTCATATAACCGCCTAAAATGGCATTAGCTAAAATCAAAGGATATTGTAGTTCATCATTAAGATAGATACCTGTCCGATAACCAGTCACAAAAGTTGTTTGTTTATAATCTTCTTTTTTTCGTATTATTTTACTTTCACTAATAACTTTATCTAGTTTTTCAATTGGTTCATATTTCTGATAGATAGCTGTTGTTTCAATTATTTCTGTTTTGATAAATTCTAAAATATTTTCAAATTCAAAATCCCCAGAAATGATTAAATCAACTGAATCATTTTTTAAAACTTGCTTGTAATACTTGTATAAACTAGCGGAAGTTACTTTCCTGATATCTGTTTTAGTACCATCTTTATCGATACTAATCGTTTCATCAGGACACATTCTGTTCAGTAACTGGGTAAAGGCAGTCCGCACTTTGTTTTCTTTCTCTGCTTCTAAATAATCAATTTGCAATCTTTTTTCATCTCTAAGGCATTTTTTGCATAAACCATCGGTTTCTAAAGCAGGATTGATGATAATCTCCTTTAAAAATTCCAAACCAGCTTTTAACAAGTTTTCTTGTCCAGGAAGATATTTATCATTTAAAACTTTAATTTGAAAGTCAATAACCGAATTTTTTCCATGATGACGGGTATTTACAAAAAAAGAAGCGCCATAAAGCTCTTCTAAATATTCATTAACTAATAACTTAGATGGTTTAAAAGCAGGCTTTGCAGAAAGAACTTGCGGTAATAAACTTCTTTCCGCAAGTTTTTTTCGGTCAATTTTATTTGTATAACGATAGTTAATAATATTTGTTTTGAACTTATTAGTCTTGATTAGATGGACCTTTACATTTCCGATTGTGACCGTTTTAAATTCCATAAATTTGCTCCTTTTAGATTAAACTTAAGGCTAACTCCATCATCTTAACAAAAGACTTCTCTCTCTCTTCACTCGATGTCTTAGCATGAGTAACTAAAGAGTCTGATACCGTTAAAATACAAGCTGCTTTTTTACCAGTCGCAATTGCATTAGCGAATAAAGCAAAAGCCTCCATCTCTACCGCAACACATTTTCTAGCTAATATCTTTAAATAATCATCGTGATTAAGACGATAAAAGACATCTGAAGAATGGATTCTTGCGCTTATTAAATCGATTTCCATTTTTTTAGCTTTATTTTTAATTTTAGTATTTAAGGTTTTAGTTGGTTTTAAAATCTGCTTTTTTCCGATACCTAGTGTTTGGGCAAATGATGATTCACTGTAAGCAGAATCAGCGAGAATCATATCAAAAAGATTTAAATTGGAATCGTAGGCTCCACAAGAACCGATTCTTATGATTTGTTCAACTCCATAAAACTGGTAAAGTTCGTAAGAATAAATACCAATCGAAGGCATTCCCATTCCAGAGCCCATTACGGAAACCTTTTTGCCTTTATAGTAGCCGGTATAACAAAGCATATTGCGAACAGTATTTACGCAAGAGACGTTTTCCAAAAAGGTTTCTGCCATAAATTTGGCTCTTAACGGGTCTCCAGGCATTAAAACTGTCTTAGCTATTTTGTCAAGATCCGTTATTTCAATATGTGGTGTAGGAATATTCATCATTTATTATCTCCTTTTTAATAATCGTTATTACTTTTTTGTCCTATAACAATTTCTACCGAATTACTTGTGCCAATTCTAGTTGCGCCAGCAGAAAGCATACTAAGCATATCTTCTTTGGAACGAACGCCACCTGAGGCTTTTACTTCCATTTTAGTTCCAGCGATTTCTTTCATTATTTTGACGTCTTCAATTGTTGCGCCACCAGTTCCAAAACCTGTCGAAGTTTTAATAAAATCAGCTTTCGCTTTTAAAGCTCTCTTTGAACATTCTTTAATTTCTTCTTTAGTTAAATAACATGTTTCTAGTATTACCTTTAAAGTAACTCCTAAAGAAGCATTTCTGACTGCAAGGATATCCTGATAAACAGCTTCAAAATCATTCTCTTTGGCTTTTCCGATATTAATAACCATATCAATTTCCAAAGCGCCTTCTTTAATGGCTTGGCTAGCCTCAAAAGCTTTGACCTCTTTAGTATTAGCGCCAAGCGGAAAACCTATTACAGTACATACTAATATTTCAGAATTTTTTAGTTCTTTAACGCAATATTTGACCCACGAAGGATTAACACAGACACTTTTAAAGCCATAAGTTTTTGCTTCTGCTATTAATTTATCGATTTCTGTTTTAGTTGTTACTGCTTTTAAAGCCGTATGATCAATATATTTTTCCATATCTAATTTCCTACTTTTCAATTATCAATTTGTTGGAGATTGGCACTAATTCATAAGGAACTATTGCTTTTATTTCCTTATTGATAAGCTTCCAGACCTTTTTCAAGTTCTTACCGCTGGCTTGATAAGCTACTGTTGAATAACCAGGCACAACCGTTAAAAAACGACTGATGGAAGGATAGATTAGTTTAAAATCCAAATAGTAACTATGATCGTTATGTTTAAGATAAATCAAATCAAGATAAGGTGGAAAAATTATTGCATTTCCAGAAAACCAGTCAATTGAAAAAAAGCATTCTGAATTGTTTGGACTAGCCAAAAAATTAACCGAAGGAATTTCCAAATCTTCGTGACTATAAAATTTTTCCAGTTCTGCTCTTTCGCTTTGATATTTCAAGACACTATTTAATCTTAATTTATCTGCCTGAATAAAATCCTGAATCGCCGTTGGATTTTGCTTAAGGTAAAGCTGGTTAAAGATTTCATATACGGATTCAATTGTTTCATACTTTGCTTCAAAAACATCTTTTAAAAGCGGACTATAAAGCACATAATCAAAAGTCCGGCATAATTTGATTAAAACCTCTGAGGCCATTTCTAATTTTCTGCTTGGGACTAGCGGACTAATTTCAAAGCGAAAATTCAAATCAAGAAAGCGGGGATCTACCTGATGAATGTTTTCAATAGTTGATCGTGAGGTAATATGAAAACTGAAATCATTCTCTAAATTTAGATCGCTAAAATACACAGTGAATTCATGGGAACTTCTTTCTGTGCGAATGTTATATTTTTCAAAAAAACTAAGAATCCCGTCTGTATCTAGGTTCCTGTCTCTTTCCTTTAGGAAATGTAACTTAAATTTCATAGTTTATCGCTCCTTTAAAGATTTTATCACAAATTAACTTTTGTTTCAATGAAATGCGTCATTTTTCGCTAAATTATCTTAAATTTCTCTTTTTTAAAAAAGTAAGTAAAATCTTTTGTTTGCGATAAAAAAAAGACAATCCTAAAATTGCCTTTTAAATAATGTTTATTTCTTGAAATATCTTTGATTTTTACTAGTTGGAGTATTAGGATTAGTCAATCCTATCAATCCTGCCTCTATTGCTGGCTGTAAATAATTTTTTCTGAATGATAATTTTGATTTCATGCCAAGAAGCATCATTATTTCATTTGCACTCATCGGATATTCCTGCATCACATTAAGTAGTTTTCTGACTTGCTCAGTAATGTGATTGATATGATTCCTTGTGTTGCTGACAAGCTCTTGTACAGCATCATGAATAGCCCTTAGCATATATTTTATAAATGGATTAGCGCTACCGACATATGTTGATTCAGCAATAGCTTTATAATATTCTTGATGTCTTAATTTGACCATACTTTCAATTGGTATCCATGCAAAAATTGGATTCCATTTTGACAATATTATCGTTTGCCATAATCTTCCCATTCTACCATTGCCATCAGCAAAAGGATGAACGAATTCAAATTCATAATGAAACACACTTGATTTAATTCATGGGTGTGTTTTACTTGACTTAAGCCAATTAAATAGCTTTGAAATTAAGTCTGGTACGTGTTTTATATGCTTTAAATGCATTGTTAGCTTCGTGAATCTCACTTTGAGGTCCCATAACAAGCTTTCCGTCGATAATGTCCGTTACCTGTTCAACTGTTAAAGTGTTTTGTTCAATTGCTAATGAGAATCGATTTTATCCACCCAATTTTTCTTAATTTTGGAAACTGCCTACATTCGAGATACGCCCAAGCATTTCTATGATGTTCGCAACAATTTCTAACATTTCATCATCTAAACTAAAAGGCGGAATGTAATCCATGAACAAAACGAGAATAAATTTTCGTTACGGGCTGATGCCTATCTTTATAAGAAATTACAGTGTTACTTGTAATCTTATGGGTGTTGTTAGACCGCTATTCCTCAGATTCTGAATTACTTCATCGTCTTTGGGTTTACTTTTTGCCATTATATTTAAACTGGCTAATATCTGAATTAATAAGCTTCCTGTCTTAATCTGGAATAAGTGATTATTTCTCTTACTAAGATGCTCTTTTTTCACCTCGATTCTTATTAAGAATATGAGGTTATTATAACACTAAAATCTAATAAAAACAAGAATTATTTTAAATTTTTTTCAGCTTGATAAAACTTTCTAGATAAAGCAAATAAAACTATGGTTTTAGGGTTAACTTTGAGAAAAAATTCTCTCATATACGCATATGTAGTATACATAATATTAAGAATAAATATTGTTATAAGTTGAAAATAGAAATTCCTAATGAATAAAATACACCTCTTATATTATTATACATTATAGTTTTAACATTTTCAAGTTTCTTGTATGTTTTCTTGTATGTTAATAATGTACAAGCTATTTGCAATAAGTGTTTTAAGGCCTTATCTTTTGAGCAAGCGTCAATTATTAGATTATGAAAAAATCATAATACAAGTTTAACAGCCTGCTTTATTATTATGATTTTTTAATTTGATCATTATTAAATAATTATATATCTCATATAATTTAAAAGCTAGGCAGTTTTCACTACCTAGCAGATAATTAATATGGCGTTCCAAGAGAGATTCGAACTCCCGACCTACGGCTTAGAAGGCCGTTGCTCTATCCAGCTGAGCTATTGGAACTTATTCAAATATTATGCGACTTTTGGTCACATCTTCTGATGTGGCCTTTTTTTATTTTATCATATTTTTTTTTGAAAATCAATATGAAAATGAAAATGCAATGAAAATCTTTGCGTAAGGAGTTGAATTTTGAAACAATTTGTTACTAAAAAACTTAAAGACTGTAGTATTGAGGAATTAAATGGCTTTTGCAAACAGCACGCAAGCTGCGAAAGATGTCCTCTTAACTTCTCCTCGAGAGAATGCTACTTAACTACTACGTCGAACGAAAAACTAGAATTTTGGAATGATGTTGAAGTAAGAGTGAATTTATAGAAAAAAGGGTGATTTTAAATGAATAGAACCTATCCACAGAACAAAAATCCAGTAAAAAGGACATCTGCTGAAAAGTATCAAAGACATAGAGAAGCTGCTTCTGGCTATTTAAACCGAATCAGTTTGCCAGATAGCGACAACAAAGAAAGACTACACTGTAAAAACTTAGCTCTTTATCACGATTGTTTAAGTCGCTTGAATTTGCTCAATATGCAAGGTTCTACCGCTTCTCAAAGCGAACGTGAGCGCTTGGCAAAGGAACTAAAGCGACTTTCAAGAAGTATCCGTGGGGCTAAAGATTATGTCGCTAAAAGGAATTTTGAGCGTAAAGGCTATATAGTTTTAGATCCAAAATGTAAGCATTGCGGATATGGTCTTTATTCTTATCGAGCTAAAAAAGGAATTTGCATTGTGTGTGAAAAGAAAGGGTTGCGCTAATGTTCGGTAAAAAGCCTAAAAAAGAGGTTTGGATTGATATTTATCAAAATGGAAAACTTGTTGGCAGAGCTAAAGCTGGTGGCTTAGTAAAAATGCCAATCTTCAAAAATGTTACCTATAAAAAAGGTTTCTATGAGTTTAAAGTAACTCATGAAAAAGTCCCAGTGCAAAAATGGAAGGTGGTGATATAAAGTGGGAAATATAAAATATTTTGCAAAGCATAAAAAGTTAAAAGTTTCCGCTGGATTTGAAACAAAAGAAAGTCGCGACAAGTATATAAGAACTAGTATATCGAATGGTCATCCTTGGATTGCATGTGAGGCAAAAGATATTTGTATATCGTGCCATCAAAATTTTGATGAAAATTATTTTAAAAAAATGCGAGCAATATATTAAAAGAAAAAAATGAAAGGGGGTGAACTGAATGGCAAAAGTTAGAAATTTTTCCGAAAATAATCGCCGTATGAAACAAAATGCTTACAAAACTGATAGAAATGGTAATGTTGTTCTTGATCAAAATGGAAATCCGCAGTACTTAAGCGATTTTGCTCGTGGGCGTGCTGCTGGTCAAAATGACGTTATGGCAATGACTGCAATTAACGTAGCTAAAGCTAATGGTTCTTATGTCTCTAAGACGAGAAGGCCAAGGACGGCAACTAAACAAAATTACATTGATTATGATCCAAGTCGTTATAACTAATTTTGCATTCGAATGCAAAAATGAAAGGAGCCTATCATGGCACAAAAAAAAGAACAAAATGATTTAATTAAAGAAACATCTAATGATGATGTTACTAGCACAAGCGAAAACGCAAAAGAAACAACTCCAGCAGTTGCATTAATCAAAATTACACAAGCTCCTGTTGAATTAACTCGGACTTCTCCTAAAAGAGGTGATCCAATTTATGGAGTAAGATATAAGTTAAATGATGATATTACTCTTAATACGAAACGTGGCGACATCAAAGAATCAATGTTCAGACTAATTTGTAAAGAACGTGGTATCACTTCTATGCAAGAATCAGTAACTCTAGGCGCTAAAGTTGAGTTGCATTACGGTCTTCGTTCTGACGGATCTACTTATCGCTATGCAGCTATTAAGCTGTCTAAGAATACTAAAAAACTTAACCTCTTCTTGGATTCCAATCAGGAAGTTATGCTTGAGATTAATTCCGCAAACGGGAAGGCTTATGATTGGGAATTGAAAGAGATTGCTGATTATGAGAAATACCTCGAGGAAGAAAGTGACTAATGATGAAAAGGGTAATTATTTTTATAGGCGTGGTCTTCTGCGCCTTTCTCCTTTATCGGCCGCCTGTTGAAGCTTCTTCCATAGATTGTGGGAGAATTGGCTGTTCGATTGAAGATATTTTGGATCATTCTAATTGGCAGGAAGAAATGCAGGAAATGCTTAATGTTATGAATATAGATTTTTCAAGGTTTGAGCATGGTGAAGTTGTTGGCCTTATGTATACGCAACCGTTTCGTTATACTCCTTGGCACATCCTAAGACATCTAAATCGTGACCAAAGGTATCTGGTATTAGTCTGGGTTGACTTACGGGGCAACTGGGAAGAAGGTTTAGTTGAAATAACTATTAATGGGACAACCCACAGAGCTGTCACGGGTCGTGAAATGCAACAACTTAATATGGATCCTTTTATAGCTCCTTATTTTCCTGGTGGACCACTTGTCTTGAGTGATAGACTTGTCAGATTTGACCTTTTAAAGTCATTTGATTATTCTACTTTAAATCCTGGTCGAAACCCTGTTGTGATTGAAGATTATAGAATTGGCCGTGTTGACTTTGATGAAATCTGGAGTTTAAACAGATTTGATCAAAGACTTACTTTTGCGGTAGATACGAACGAGTCAAGTTTTTCATTATTAGAACATAAGCGCATTGAGATTACTGACAAAGTATTGTTTGTTGATAGAACATTTTGGCGCGAAAGATCCTTTTATTACTTGTACTTCTCTACGGACATCCCGATGCAATATGTCTTTCAAATTGATTTAGGACTTATTGAAGTCGTTCGTGAAAGAACAGGCGGAATGTTTAGCCGCTGGGAGGAAAGGCAGATTAGACGGGATATTACGATACATGCTGATGAAGTCGGGTATGATGCCAGATTTCGCCGAATACACCGATATTATGGGATAACACCTTTTAGAACTGAGGACAACCCTAATAGGACTTATCAAAATCGAACTTTTGACTGGCAAGTGTTTTTAAATGCATGGGGTACTGAACGTATGGGGCGCTTCTGGAATGGGTGGGTTTCTTCTGAAATGGAATTTGCAGACATCAGATACGCAAAAATTCTTGTGCTCTACTTCCAAGACTTTGAAGGTATCTATTGGGAATTACCTGCCAATGATCGGTGGACAGCTGTCCAACCGATGCCGCCAAGCTGGGATAGGGAAAACGAAAGAGTCCCTGTATGGCCAGGGTTGCCAAATGTGCCAGGTCTTCCTGATTTGGGTCGGATTCAACAATTAATGCTTCTTGGAGCTATAATTGTCGGTGGTGTTTGTCTTACTATTGTTCTATTTATTGTAAGAGACTTTACTAGTAATAAGAAAAAAGAATAGAAAGGAAAATTTATGAAAATAACAAAATATTTAACATTATTATTTATTATATGCGCATTTGCGCTTATTAAAATTCCCTGTGAAAATCTTGCTATGGACGCTTCGTCTAATAATGTGAACGGCTGGCAAGAAATTACTTTTAACTTACGAGAGAGCGAATGGCATGATCTTGATATTCTCTCAATAAACTTCGACGGTTTTCATTTTGAAGTTAATCAATTAATAAGGTTTCATTTTACCGAGAACTTACCTGATAATACTGGTATTTTGACGGCTGGCGGTGGTGACGGTATATCTTCATGGGGAGGCTATTGGTCGTGTAATGTGAGTAATTTATGGATGGATGCGATGTTTACTCGTGGTTCGAATTGGTTTGAATTTCAAATTGATGAAGCTTGGAGAAACATTTTAAATTGGCCAGAAGAAAATATGTTAGAGGTAATTAATTCTATTGGTCTTGTATATCTGGCTGATCCGATATGGGAAACTGTTGATATAATTGTGGAAAGTTATGCAGCTGTAACTAGTCTTAATGATTCTATTGATCATGTCGTTTTTGACAGAGAGATTGATATTGCTTTTCAAAGATTACGAATTACATGGGATACAACGGACAATGATTTTTGGTTTGCTACTCCTCAACATATTTTCACATTCTCAAGAATTTTTAACCCAGATTTTTCATTTCGTGTAGCTTATCCTGACGTGGGGATGTGGAATATTTTTATGAGTAGATATATGGATGATGCCTATTTTTGGATAGATGAGAGTTTGCTTATTGTTGAGATTGAAACACAGGATCATGAAGAAATATTTCTTCGTTCCGCTGGTGTTCTTAAAGTAGAAATTACTCAAAGTCCAATATTTGAAGTTCCTGGCCCTTCTATTACAGGACCAAATAGACATATAACGGAAATTGGAGATTTGTTAACGGAAGATGATATTATTTCAGCTCTAACTTTTAGCGAGTATGTTGTTGTAACGCTGGAAGGTTTTGAAGTTTATTATGAAGCTGTCTTAAATGGGGATCTCGGAACTTTCATTATTGTGTTAACTGCACGAGGTGTATTCGGTAATGAAACGACAATGAATATTGCGATTGAGATTGTTGAAACGCTTGATAATGGCGGTGATGATTATTACGATGATGACGGGTTTAGTTTTCGTGAACTATGGAATAATGCTTCTGCGGTTGAAATTACTCTTGCGATACTAATACTTGCAATATTTAAATTATGGTTATGCAAGAAAATATGGCGCCGGAAACGCAAATAAAAACAGTTAAGAAAGGAAGTTGGATAATCAGGATAATAAGCTTGATTATCTTTTCCTTACTTCTTATACTATCGTTTAATCAAAACCGTTTCATAAGTCTTCTAGAGCGTTTCAGGGATATCCCTAACTTATTATTCTTACAAACGTTTTTTTCGATATATGTCATAGAAAACAATGATATTCTTAGTAGAATCTTGGCTGATCTGAACACCTTAAGAACTTCAACGATGAATAACTGGTGGCCTATTTTACAATCATTTGGGTTACGTTTAGGTAGCTTTATTCTCAACTATGGTGTTATGACCTTGTTGTGGCTAATTAATGTTTATATATTATTTTCTGTGCTTAAAGCGAATGCCGAGAAAAAACGAGTGTCTATTGTTCAAAAGACTAAAGGCGCAGAACTTCTTGAAATGTTCGTCCAACGGCTTAAACTGTTTTGTTCTTATATTAAAATCAAAGTGAAAATGCTGATTGGTTTTTTAAAGAAAAAAAAGACTAGAATCAAACTGATTATTTTTGCATTAACTTATCTTTTCATCGCTAAAATATTACTTGAAATAATTATCTTTTTAATAGTTTATTTTATATCAATACTTCTGGGCACTACTCATTTTTTGTTACTTGATATTATAGCTTGGGCCGCAATCGTTTTATACAATTTTATATCTTATACAGGTGTGGCCGCATTTATCTTAATTCTTATAACTTTAAAAATAGTCAGATATATGAGGGGTCTGGATAAAAAGCTGCTTAAGAACCATAGACGAGTTATTAACTTTATTAGATCATTAAATCAGTTGAAAATTATTAACGGTGTACCAGGAAGTGGTAAAACTCTTCTTAACTCTTATATGTCTTCTGGTCAAGAAGAGATATTTATAATGGATATTGAAAAGAAAATGAGGGACATCGTAAGAAAACATCCAGCGCAAAACTTTCAGGAAGTTCTTCGCTTTCCAGAAAGTTTTATAGATAATCCTAAACTTTATGAGTACTTTGAATACTACGACATTTTGAAAAATAGAGGTTCTTACATTATTAGTAATTATCCGATCAGATCCTTTATCTTCGAAAGAAACTCTAAAATTCTGGACCTTGATTATTTACGGCCAATAGGTAAATATAACAATCACAAACCTTTGGAACCTTATATATCAATATCTTGGTCGGAAGTCGAAAAAGATATTAACTCTCACGCCTCTAGGTCTTCTCACATTGATGAAGGCTGGAATATAACTTTTGGAGTGATCAGTCAATACTTAGAAAGAAAAGTGAGTATAATTCTGGATTATCAGATAGCTTCACAGTTCCCCTTGATGCTTCGTGACACATCGGAAAACTTTATTCAGCTTGAAGGTAAGGCAAAACTTAAAGCCTTTAAATTCCTTAGATTGATTGAACTTCTATTCATGTTATATGACAGGATGATTGAGAAGCTTGTGGATGGCTTTTCTCATGAAAAAGACTTTGTTAAAGATCAGTCACGCAAAAAGCCCATAGAAACAAAAAGAAAAGATTATACGCTGCTTTATGGAATTTTCCGCTATCTATATTTTATAAACGGTTTCTTTATAAGCTGGCTATATTCTAAAAAATTTATCAAGTTAGAAATTTATTTGTATCCGAGTTCCGAACAAGTTAAAGCTGAACGAAAATCTATTACTGTCAAGCTTAACATAAGGGATTTAGACAAAGATGAATTAAGCCTTTATAACTCAACATTTTTAAGGGATGCTTATCTGGCAAAGTATTTAAAGTCAGAATTAAAATTCAGGGATATCCCAGAATGGTCTTCTATAAGTCCAACAAGTGACGATTTAGCAAAGGTGCACTCTGATTTTTATGATGATGCTTTTGGTCTTAATGATGAAATTGTTCCTGGTGAGGCAGCTCTTGAAGAGGGTATGGTTGCTAATTCTATTGATTCCTACCCTGTAGATTTTTGATTGAGTGAGGCTCGAAAAAGCAACGCGTTCGAGCTTCCCCCAAAATTCTGGTAGGTCTAGTAATTACCTACCCTAATGGCTACTAACAAACATTTAACACCTAAAAATCTAAAATCTTAAGGGGGTAAATCAAAATTAATTTTAACGCTAAAAAACTAAGTGACATGAGTATCTGTTTTGATTATCTGTCCTTTACTATACCTCTGAAAAACAGTTCTATAGATAAAATGAAAGCTTGTTTGGAATTGTGTCAAGAGTTAGCTTTAAAAATGGGTTTCGTTCCTGATGAAATATTCCAGCAAGAAAGAGTTGCGAATGGCTTTAAGTTTGGCTGGGATATCGGGGAACATATTATATTTCGCGGGTTAGGCCCGATTATGGGTTCTGGATTCTCTTCCTGTCAACTTGAACTAAAAGGCTCTGGCTGCCGTGAACTTGAAGAACGTGACTTTATCGGTGTGCTGGATTTAATTGTTATCGCCTTTGTTGAATATCAGGCTAACTTCACAAGGGTTGATATAGCGATAGATGACTTCTTAGGAAATCATTCAACGATTGAAAAGATTGAACTTAAACTCATGAAAAAGCATTACACTTCTTCTTTTCGAAAACCTTATAACAGAAACGGAAATATGGAAGATGGTTATACACTTTATTTAGGCTCAAGAAAGTCAACGCTGTTACTTTGCATATACGATAAAATGCGTGAACGTCAAGCCAGTGGCTATGATACATATATTGATTTCTGGACCAGATATGAAATGCGTTTCATGAAAGAAAAGGCTAATGCTTTAGTTCGTGCGATTATCGGAAACGGAAACGTGCTTGATATTAAAGATGTAGCTTTTGGATCGCTTCTTAAAATGCTTAACATCAAGGAAGATAACAACTATAACAAGGAAAATCAGGAAAAGGTAATTACTGCTTCTTGGTGGTTGTCGTTTCTGGAAAATGCATCAAGGCTTGAGCTTAAAAATCAAGCAAAGAAAGAAAGCACAATAACAACTATGAAAATCTGGCGTTGTGAAAAATTAGCTAAAATGGATAACAAGATAAGGCTTGCCAGTAAAGGTGGCGGTGAAGATAAAGAACGTGTTGCTAGAAATATTGATATAATCCAATCATTTGAAAGGATGTCAGCTAAGGATCTTTACATTATAAACAAGGACCGCGTACGCTCTAACCTCAAACCTTTAAATCTTGATGACATTAAAATAGATATCAGCGAACTAATAGGTGAAATAATGGAAATAGAATCAAGAACTGGTATTTTGTCAAGCGTATTTCCAGACAGCGATATATTGGATGAAGAAACTTTATCTAAAATAATTAAACATTGCCAGAAAGCTTTTATAAATTATCAAAAAAATATACTTCCGTTTTAGAAAGGAAAATCATTATGTCAAAGTCTCAATTGCCTAAATTAATAGCTAAACTATCTAATGATATTTACAAATTTTTATCAAAAATTAATGCCAAATATCCGTTTAATGAACATTTGAAGATAATTAATCATGATGAAGATGTTAAAGAACGTTTTATTGATTCTCTTCAAACTTTTAATAAGGAATTAGAATTCTTTAATAAAGTGTCGATTGCTTTTGAAAAGGTGGTTAAGGAAAATTCCGCGCCTGATTTTGCAATGTATGCTTGGGTTTTGCAGTCGAATGCAAAAAAAATAATCTTCTTCACTCCTCAAGAACAAACTTATTTTAACAAGATATTCCGAAAACTTGGGGATTTGATGATTGACTATCAAACTATTATTATTGCGTTTAATGAAGAAAAGAAAATTAATGAGGAAAAGGAAAGGGAGCAAAAATTATGGAAAAATTCCAACAATTAATTATTACCGAGGAAGGGAGTATATCGACAGAAGAAAAACAGTTTTTAGATCTTCACAACGAAGTCTTGAAATCTGGCAGTAAAGCATGCGAATACGTTATTCAAATGGCTAAGAGCTTAAAGGAAATGAGAGATCAGAAACTTTATGAGTTTGCTGGCTTTGAAACCTTTGGGGATTATACTGAAAAAGCAGCTGGAATTAAAGAAAGGCAAGCTTATAACTATATTAAAGTTTATGAAAACTTTGATAAAGAGTTTTTGCAGTCGAATGCAAAATTAGGTATAACAAAATTATCACTTCTTTCTAGTCTTCCAGAATCTGATAGAATTGAAATCATTGAAACCGTTGATATTGACAATTCTTCTGTTAAAGAATTAAAAGAAACTATCCAGGGTTTGGAAAAACAAAATACAGAACTTCAACTTGAATTAGATGAAAAACCTGATACTAAAAAGTTAGAAAAGGAAGTTGCTTCTAATAAGAAAAAACTTGAAACTGCTCTAAATGAACAAGCTAATCTTCAAGCTGAAATTGATAGGCTTAAAACTCTTCCTAAAGAAAAAGAGATTGTTATTGATCCTGAAACTGCTAAATCTTTAGAAAAAGTCCAAAAAGACTTATTATCTAAAGAAAATGAGATTGAAATTCTTAATAAAAAACTTCTTATCGCAAACGATTTGGCTATGACAAAATTTAAAGTTAAGTTTGAAGACTTACAGCGACTTTCTGGTGAGATAATTTTACTTTTAGATGAACTTGATGCTGAAAAGCAAAGTAAATGCAAAAGTGCTTTAAAAAAAGTTGTGGAAGGTTGGAAATTATGAAAAAGGATAAATATATTGATCTTCTTATTACAGATAATATCACTTCTGGTGATAAACAAGAATTATATTCTGGTGTAATTTATTGCGCAGAAATTGCTTTATCTCAAAGTCCTGTAGATTTTGAGATTGATTCTTCTATCGGCTTAGAAGAACTATTTGGGATTATTGAAGCATCCGCCCGTAAAAATTCTAAGAAATGTGTCGGTCCTTTTGAAGCTGCTGAACTGATAGCTGAAAGGCTTGGCGCAACTTATATCAGAGCTTCAAAGCCTGTTGAAAATAAAATAAACTTGGAGGATTTTTTATAATGCGGAAACCTACAAAAAAACAAATTGCTTTCAGATGTTTGGATCAGAAAATCAATTATCCTGATGATTTTAAGGATTGGGTTAAAGATTGGTCTTTTGATTATAAATATATGTATTATGAAAAAAGGGCAAAAAATGACTATCTGGGATTTTGTTCGTGCGGGGCGGAAGGCATTCCATTAATTAAACCTAGACAAGGTAAATATATTGCTTGTCCAGCGTGCGGTTATAATGTCCGTTTGCAGTATGCTATATATTCTCATCAACAACACTGTAGTCGGGTTGTAGCGCGTTTAGAAAGATTTGAAAGTGGTTTTGTACAAATTCTTTACTATGTTTCTAGAGAAACAAAATATTGTGAAAATGAAAAACCGAGGATCGCCGTTGAAATAACTATTCGTGAAGAACAAAGGGATCATTTATCTTTGGAAGGTGATTATTTCGCTTTTCATTATTCTTCTATGAGTAATCGTCTTTTATCTGGTCCTGGCCGTGCTCGTGGCTTTGGTTTTGGGTGTTGGCGGGCAGAGGAAGCCAAAATAAGAACATATCCTTATAATTTGAAAAAACTTTTTGATAATTCAGTTTTTAAATATTCTGCTTTTGAACTTTTAGAATCTAATCTGCAACTAAATCCGTTTCATTACTTGTCTAAATATTTAAAAGAACCGCAATTAGAATGTTTAGTTAAAAGTAAGTTGTTTAGGATTTTAGAAGATTGTTTAGATAATTTGGCTCGTAGTAAAGGCTATGGCCTTGAGTTGGATAAAAAAACAATATATGGAATCACTGGGCTTAATAATTATCAAGAGCTTAAATTCGTTTTCGAAAATAATTTGGATATTGAAGAACTTCGGGCATTTAAGCAAATGAGGGATTGGCAAACCGTTCTTAATAAAGATTCTATTAAATTTATGTGTGCGTTGATCAACGGTAAAAATGATCATAGATTTATTTCTTCTGAAAAACTTTATCGCTATTTTTTGACGCAAAAGAGATATATAACGAATCCTTCTTATTTTGTTGCGGATTATAGAGATTACATTGAAGCTGCGCTTAGGTTAAGAATGAATGTTAAAGATACAAAGGTTAAAACTCCAAAAGATTTAAAATATTGTCATGACGTTTGTATTGCTCGTGTCAAGGAACTTGATAATAAGAAGAAAAAACGTGAATTCGGAAAAGTTGTCTCTGAGTATGCAAAAATATTCAGTTATGAAGACGAAAAATATAAAGTGCTTGTGCCTACAAAACCTGATGACCTTAAAACTGAAGGAGAGGCTTTAAAACATTGTGTATATAATTCTGGGTACGCTGATAGGATTAGAAAAGGAAACTCGATAATTCTTTTTGTCAGAGAAACTAAACAACCTGATGTTCCTCTCTGCACTGTGGAGTTAGTGCCGGAAAACTATAATGTGGTTCAATGTAGAATCTATGATAATGATCCTGCGCCAGAAAAAATTAATAAATGGTTCGATAAATTTCTAACAAAAGTGAAGAGAAAAAAAGGTTTTTATGTCTAAGAAATCATCCTTAACAATCCAGCAAGAAATTAACTCTATCAGAAAAGCTTTAGATTTGAAGCTGTCGGAAGTTGAAAGAAAACGACTTAAAGCTAGGCTTAATTATTTGTATAGCCTTGGTAATGAAAATGAAATACTTTTTGGAAATGATAATCTTGTGTCTAAAGATAGATTTTCCAAGAAAGGCAGGCCTTATTATATTAGACATAAGAAAGGTGATTATGTTGGTGTAAACAAGATTACACACGATGATGATCCAAAATATAATATTAAACTGGAAAGCATTGGAGAGGATAGTTATTTGAATCGGGTTACTTATTTTTATGATAGTCAAGGCAGAAAAATTAGTTATAAGCGTCTATCAGAAAATAAAAAGAAAATGCACTTATCTAATGCGGATAAAGAAAAGGCCAAAGTATTTATTGACAAAAGCAAAAAGAATCGCAGCAATTATCGGAACTGGAAAAAGTAAAATGAAAAGGCAATCCGTAGACTGCCTTTTCTCTTTCGGTCTTTGTTAAGGTTCGTACCAACCATGCTAAACGCCAAAGCTCAAGTAATACTCTTTGAAACTATCTATATTTTAACATAACATTAAAGTTATGTCAATCTATTATATGAATTTTCATATTAAAAATGTAAACAATATATTAAAAGGAATTGATAAAAATGAAATTCAGCTATACTAAGTTTAAAGATTATATGCTAATGACTTATTTAATCCCTGAAAACAATCATATTAGGCTTTATAAAAGGCTTGACGGAAAGCTTGTAAATCAGGATAAAAACGGTCGTTTTTTTATAGACAAAATTTCAGTTTCGCATAATTGGTGCGAATAAAACCTTAATTTTAGCACAGGTAAAATATTATGCATAAACGCATACTAACATTTTAAGCCATATTTTGAATGATTTCAGGTATTAAAAGCAGTAAAAAGCAACATAAATGCATGATTTTGGGTAAATTCGTTCACAAGTTACTCACTAAATTTTCAAAACTTTCGAACATGAAGACACTCTGGTGGCTTGCGCCTAAAAAAAAAGGTAGTATAATTGTCATATATCGTCAAAACATAACAATGGGTGATAATATGAAAAATTTGACTGCTTATCTTAGCTTTCTGTTTGCGGCTCAAGGTCATGTTTATAAAGATGATGTTTTTGAAGACTTTTCAGTACTGCAAACTCATGAGTTTAAATATGCGATAAATCAAGTGCGCGAAATGTTGACTAAATTCAAGATGTATTCTGCTCGGATAATCTATTTGAAAGAAGAAAAAAAATATATCTTGTACATACTTCAAGATATTAAGAAGAAAGATAAAAAAGAATAAATTGCATTCGAATGCAAAACTAGAAGGGGAAATATTAAAATGAAATTTAAGAACTTATTACAAGAATACTTAGAACATTCGAAAGATGTTAAATCTGATAGAAGTTACAAAGCAGAAATTAGTTTGACAAACGTTATATTGCGATGTTTTGAATCTTTGGAAATTAAAACGGTAGATTGTTTGAAATACGAGTCGATAAATGATATTATTCGTTATTGCAGGGTGAAGACAAAACGTAAAAACAATTCCACTAACAAACTAATTAAACATATTAAACTTGCTTTAAGGCATTTTGGATTTAGAAACCATGAATTTCTGTCGACTAAACTTCTTTCTTCTGATACTAAGTCTTTCAAAGTTCTTGATTCTGATGATTTGTCAATTATTTTAGAGTATGCTAAAAATAGGAATAAAAATCAAAATGATCTTCTTTATTATGGGCTTGTGACTTTTTTATATGAAACTGGTTGCAGGATTGATGAATTGACGAATATTAAAATTGATAATATTAATATTAAGAATAGGGTTATTCTTTTAGAAAAAACTAAAAATGATAAAGAGCGCTATGTTCCTTTCACTGAGGCTAGCGTTACTCTTATGAAGCGCTTAATTGAAGCCAGCCCTTCTGATTATTTGTTTTGGAATCAACTGAAAAAACGTAAACTTTGTTATAATGATACTAGGCATTTTTTTGAAGAACTAACAGGGGAAACGGGAATAAATAATATACATAATCATAGATTCCGCAAAGCTATGGCCACAGAGTTAATTATGGCTGGCGGAACGATAGATTCTGCGCAAGTGCTGCTTGGCCATAAATCAAGACTTACGACCGAATTGTATGTAAATGTAAATCACTTGTTTGCGTTAAAAGAATATAATGAATTGATGAACAAAAAAAGAGCTTGAAAAAATTTAGGCTCTTTTCTTTTGTAGTGCTTCATCTAGTTTTCTTCGATCTTCTGGTCTTAAGAAGTTTATTTCACCTTCTTTGTATTCTTGAGGATTTAACTTGAAATCTAAATTGGAGCTAGGGTTGCTCATATCTTCTTCATAAGTGCAAATTACAGTTTTTCCAAGTTCTGCATATTGAATCATTTTGAATAGTTTTGTTTCATTATATGATTTGCCTTCTAGTCCCCAGTGTTCTAAATAAACTTTTTGATCTTGCAAATAAAAATCTGGTTTTAAGTGCAAATCCATACTGACTCTGAACTCTTTTTCGTATGCATGTTTGATATTTTTGCGAAACAAGTAATCATCTATAGTCATTTCTGATTTGCTTTTTACTATGTGGCCATCATCGCAAGTATGCTTGCCTTCGTAAGAAGAATCTTTTAATATTATCTCAGTACATTTATTGATTTGCAAAAATAAGACTTTATTTTTATTTTTAAAATAACATTCTTTGCAAAATAATTTTCCTAAAGAATCTTTAGCACAAAGTATGCATTTTGTAATAGGTTGTTCAGCATTTACAATAACTCTATTGGATCCAGATGTTAATGGTTCGCTCTCGTCTTCTATTTCTTCTGTGACTATTTCTTTAGAAATCTCTGCATTGTTTGTTCTTGTTAATGTGCGCTGCTGTTCAGTCCAGCAACTATAGCATAGTGTGTGATCTGGGTTATTTAGAGTTTCGCCGCATTGCTCGCAAGCGATTTTATCTTTTTCTTTTTTATTTTTTTCAAGGCACGGCTTGCAATAGGGATATTTCCAAAATGCTGGATTCCCGCATGTTAAACAATCTCTAGGCATTCTCGTTCTTCCTTTCTGTTGATATAATTTTTCTGTCGCGACAAAATTCGACATTTTGGCTTTTAATAAATAAAGAACTCAATTTAGAGTTCTTCCTTAAGGTTGCTTTTTATTGGCTGTTCTGGACTTTTCTAATTTTCGAACTCTTTCGGCCATGTCTTCGCCTATTTAGTCATGAATTCTCCGAAAGTCAATTAATTCATCTACAGTCATATTCATAGCTATAGCGATTTTAGCCATATCGTCTACTCTTGGCTCTCTGGAGCTATTTTCGTAGCCAGATAATGTTGTTTGGGGAATGTTCGTCAATTCCGCCAAGTCTTTTTGTGAAAGCCCCTTTTTAATTCTTGTTTCTTTTAAATTCCTCACTTTACCCTCTTTCTACTCAAAATGAGTTATAATATGTTGAAAGATGTGAATTGCATAACTTAAGGGTATATGTAAAACAAAAAAAAACATAATATTTGATAAGTTCCTGATGAAGCTTACGGCTTAGAAGAACTCTAAATCGAGTTCTTTATTAATGCTTTTTATTGGCGGTTCTGGACTTTTCTAATTTTCGAACTCTTTCGGCCATGTCTTCGCCAATTTGGTCATGAATTCTACGAAAGTCAATTAATTCATCTACAGTCATATTCATAGCTATAGCAATTTTAGTTAAATTATTAATTGTTGGTTCTCGTTCTTCGTTTTCGTAACTGAAAATCGTTCGGCTTTTCACTCCTGATATATTTTCCAAATCAATCAATGATAGCCCTTTTTCTTTTCTTGCTTTCTTTATATTTTGCATTCTCTATCCTTTCCAACACGATTGTGTACTTTCTTGTTGACAAACTTACACTATTGTGTTATAATAATGGCTAAAGATGTGAAATACATAAGCTTCCCGGCATATGTAAAACAAAAAAAACATAATATTTGATAAGTTCCTGATGAAGCTTACGGCTTAGAAGGCCGTTGCTCTATCCAGCTGAGCTATTGGAACATTTTTAACAAAGCCTAATTATTATATAATAGTTTTTATAAAAAGTAAAGAGAAAAATAAAGAAGGTGACAAAAATTTTAAATATTAAGGCTTTTCTAAAAAGCAATTACTTCTTAGAAGTTATAATTATACTGACTTTATTAGGAATTATTCTTAATCCACAACTTACAAAAGATAGTGTAATTCAAACTGCTGGCCTCTGGTATTTCCAGTTTTTTTCACTCATGTTTGTTTATTTTATCTTTTCTGAACTGTTTGCCAAAAGTCGGCCAGGTTATATATGTGCCAAAATTATTAGTTATCCTTTCGCTCATATTTTAAAATTAAATACTTATGAAAAAAAAATTGTCTTTATGAACTCGATTCTATCTGGTTCACCAGGAGTAATGGGTTTAATCAGTAAATTTTACGATGAAGGTAAATTAAGTAAAGAGGAAGCTAGTTATCTTACTTCTATAACTGCTTTAATTAATCCGTTATTTTTTGTTTCAGCCCTAACTATCTTTGCTGGTATACAAACAGCTTTAATCCTTTATCTAGCTATCGTAACGGCAAATATAATTCTGGGTTCATTCTGCTTTCCTAGGATTAAATATCTAAAAAACAATCAGAATCCTGAGATAAGTTTAGATACTAATGATTTATTAAAATCAGTTGAACGTTACCTTATTATCTTAGTTAATATCCTAGGCGTTATGATTGTTATTAATTTATTGATAAGTTTTATAATCCATTATCAATTATTAACTTTTCTACCAACTGATTTTTCGCGCTTTTTACTAAGTCTTTTAGAAGTTATCCGAGGGATCCATTCGATAAAAGAATTAGGTAATAATCCTACTACACTTTTATTAATTACCTTTTTAGGTAGCTTTTTAGGTGTTGGCATTCACTTACAAATAAAATTGCTTGGCAGAAAATTTATCATTTATTCAGACTTCTTATTCTATAAGTTTCTTCATGCCTCATTAAGTTTAATGCTTGCTTATATCTTATTAGCTCGGTTCACAGACTTTTTTCTTATTAATATTGGAATTATAACTATTATGCTTATCTTTATTCCTTTTTTAGTATTTTATCTAAGAACAAAAGCGAAATAAATACGCTTTAAAGAAACACTGCGCTTCTTTTCTTTATAAGAAATTACAGGCTAACCTGTAACCTTAAAGGTGTTGTTAGACCGCTATTCCTCAAACTCTGAATTA
>WRBM01000021.1 GCA_009784525.1 Erysipelotrichales bacterium
GCTAACCTGTAATCTTAAAGGTGCTGTTAGACCGCTATTCCTCAAACTCTGAATTACTTCATCGTCTTTGGGTTTACTTTTTGCCATTATATTTAAACTGGCATTAATATCTGAATTAATAAGCTTTCCTGTTTTAGTCTGAAATAAGCGATTATTCACCTCGATTCTTGCTAAGAATATGAGGTTATTATAACACTAAAATCTAGTAAAAACAAGAATTATTTTAAATTTTTTTCAGATTGAAAAAATGTTCTCGATAAAGAAAATAAAACTGTGGTTCTAGGGTTAAATTTGAGAAAAATTCTCTCCTATACGTGTGTGTAATATACATAATATTAATTATACATATTGTTATAAGATGAAAAAAGAAATTCCTAATGAATAAAAAATTATTTCCCGCGTTCCGCCATAATAATTTCAATCTCATCTTCATTGATTCCAACCATTGCTTCACCAAGATTTTCTGATAATTCGGCTAATTGTTTTGAATCGTTGAAATTCGCAACTGCTTTAACAATAGCGGCTGCTCTTTTTGCTGGATCACCAGACTTAAAGATACCTGAACCTACAAATACGCCTTGGGCTCCTAATTTCATCATTAAAACTGCATCAGCCGGAGTCGCAACACCACCTGCAGAAAAATTTACAACTGGCAAACGTCCGTTTTTATGAACATATTCCACTAAGCCATAAGAAACTTGTAAGTCTTTAGCCTTTTGATATAATTCATCAGTTCTTAAAGATTGAATTAAGCGAATTTCACTCGTAATTGTGCGCATATGTCGAACTGCTTGAATGATATCACCAGTTCCAGCCTCACCTTTAGTCCTGATCATTGCGGCACCTTCTTCAATCCGTCTTAAAGCCTCACCTAAATCTTTAGCCCCACAAACAAAAGGTGTTTTAAAATCTCTTTTATTAACATGAAACTTATCATCAGCAGGTGATAAAACTTCACTTTCATCTATACAGTCAATGTTGATTGCTTCTAAAATTTCCGCTTCAACGAAATGTCCGATTCGGACTTTTGCCATAACTGGTATCTTTACACAAGCCTGGATTTCTTTAATCATTTTTGGATCGCTCATCCTTGAGACGCCACCTGCAGCTCTAATATCAGCTGGAATCCGCTCTAAAGCCATTACAGCGCAAGCACCGGCTTTTTCAGCAATCCTTGCTTGTTCAGGAGTCGTCACATCCATGATTACTCCGCCTTTTAATTTTTCAAGTTTACTTTGTAAAAGTTCATAATGTTGTTTCATATAGTTATTCCTTTCATAACAGTTTAATTTTATCATATTAATAAGAAAAAATCTAGACAATAATGCGTATTTATGCAAAAATCTTTATAACTACTTTAGAAACTATAAAAGACTAAAAATCAAGAAAATACGGCTAAGCAATAACATAACCATTTTTGTCCTGTCGACATTTGTCGGGCGCTTTTTGTTGAAGTTTGTAGTTTTTCATGCTATCATGTAAGCGATTACTTTTCGACTAGTTTTTGTCAGATTGGGGGTAGAAAATTAAAAGACACAGCCTAAGTAATTAAAAAATATAAGGAGAAAAAAATGAGAAAAATAAGAAAATTATGGGTTTTTGCTTTAGCGCTTTTAGCTTTACCGTTAGTTCTTTCTAATGGAAGTGTTGAAGCAACTGGTGGCCAATTTACCGGTTGGGTATTCTCAGGAAATGGCAACGATTATCGTCTTTATACTACTGGAATTAGGCTTAATGGAGAGCCAATAAACAGAGCAATGGTAGGTTATCGTATTAATGATAATGCTGCATATTATTATCTAAGATGGGAAGGAGCAACTCCTACTGGCTTTGCAAGAGTTTTCCAATATGCCGAAAGAGAACATGGTGGTATGGAAGGTGGCATACTTTTTGCATTGGATATTACTCTAGCTCAAGGCGAATCAACACGTCTTTCTATGTCAACTCTTAACTGGGGATCAATTAACGGGATTCGTTATACAGTTGTTCCTCAAGTTCAAGTAAATTTAGTTGCGGATCCTTGGAATCATCTTGCAGGTACTGAAGTAACTATGAATAATGGTTCGCGTCATTGGAACCGTATGACCCAAGGTTTCACTAGAATTTTATATATTGGCGAACCTGGTGAATTTCTATCAAGACGTAACTTTAACTTTACTTCTTCTAATCCTGCAGTCGCAACTGTCACTGAGTATGGAACAGTCTTTGCTCGCTCACCTGGAACTACAACAATAACTGCGCTTTCTGATAATACAGCTCAAATCGGTTCAATAACAATTACTGTTTTACCTGATAATTCACAAGTTCAAAGAATTATTGTTTTAACTACTGATACAAGGCTTGGTGGCGATCAAGGTTCACAAGTAACAAGTGGTTTAGGTTTACCTGGCGAAAGAACAGTTAATGTTGATATGACAAGACACATTTCTTTTAGCGGACAAGTACCTTCACCTTTAATCCAAGATTATATTTGGCTTAGTAGTGATCCTTCAATCGCAACTATAAGTCAATTTGGTACAATAACTGCGATTAGACCTGGGACTGTAACAATTACTGGTGTTTTCAGATATAACCATCGTTTTAGTGGTTCTATTGTGATTACTGTATTACCATAATCAATTTATATTTTAATTAATTATTAAAGGATTAAGTCTAAGTATCTACTTGGCTTAATTCTTTTTTTTATATTAGTAATTAAAAACAAAAAACTATCCTTAAATTTAATTAAGAATAGCCTTCTTTCAATGTATTAAGCGACTGATTTTTACAAAATGCGACATTATAAATTTGAAAAATAAAAAGATTTTTTATATTTGGGTTAATTCAAATATTCTAACTCATTGAATTCTTTTAAAAATGCTAGCGGTATATCAAAGCCTTCTTCCAAGAGTTCCATAAAAAATGCCATTCCCATCGGAAGTGCTAACCCACAGACTGTACAAAATGCCATATTTGAAGACCAGTCAAAAAACCAACTATGCCTTTCAAAAAAGTAATCCCCACAATCCCAACAAATAAACCAATGATAAGTGTTACAAAACGGCTCTAAAACATGATTACAAACATGAACGTATCTTGACCACATTCTATGTGCATGCACACTCCAGTTCGCTGCATTTCGATAAGCATTTAAACTAGTTACATCTGGCACACTTATTGATAAATTTGGATGGGTATTAGCTAAAAAGTTACTTCCTGCTCTCGTTTCATTTTGATGTGCAGTACGAGCCCTTAAGAGATCAACTGTTTGTAAATGAACAGAATCTCTAAATACGTTATCGCCTAATAAAGAAACCAAATCTTTCTCCTATAAAAAGATATTCACCACGATGAACAAATAATTCTCTTGGGATAATTTGCGTAATAGGGTGAGAGCCTGATTCAAAAGTTTCTGTAGCGCTCTCCATTTGATTTAATAATTCGGTTGATATAGTTCTTCCTGTTAAATATTCGGCTCTTGTTTCCCATCCAACAGCACGTTGATTAAGCGCCGCAACCTCAGCAAGACGTTCCGGTGTCATATCAAAGACCCATTCCCATATCGGTTGAACTCCTTCATTTTCTGGAAAAGAATAAATTTCTGACATATAATTTCGATGTGTCTTATTTAAATGGTTTTGTAAATCGTCATTATTTGCGTTTAATATATTATTTGAATTTACTGATAGTAAACCCATAAATACAACTAGACAAATTAAAATGCAAAACATTATTTTTTTATTTATACTTTTTATCCTGTTCATTTTCTTATCTCCTGCTAATATTTTATTTTTCTATATCTGCGTGCTTGCACTCCAATTCCAAACAATAGTAGCATTGTGATTAACTACTACAACTCCCCTTAGTTCACTACGACCTTCTACGTATATTGTTTGATGACTCCCCCACCCATAAAAGGCAAAACTGCTTACATATGTCACACTAATTGGTATAATAAAACTTGAAAGCGATTCCACATCTCTAAACGCAAGAGAGCTTATCATCTCTAAATTTGAACCTTTTTCTTGATGAATTTCTTTTAAATTTGTTCCAATAAATGCATACATTCCAATCATTCTTAAAGATGCCGGAAACCTAATCCATTCTAAACTAGATCCAACAAAAGCACCACGGTCTATTGAATATAATTCGCTATTTGGCTCAAAATCTACTTTTATAAGGTTCTTCGTCTGAGAAAAAGCTCTCCTTCCTATCCATTCTAAACTTCTTGGAAGCACAATGCTTTCAAGACCTGAATTTTCAAAAGCGCCTTCAGGACGTTCTCCAAATGATCCCCCTAAAACATCTCCACCACTCACAATAGCCCTCAATCTACTATTACTTTCAAATTCAATACTTCTCATGTTAATTGTATCTTTAAAAGCCCATGAGTGAATAGTTTCAATGGTGTTAGGGATAAAAGCACTTTTTATATCTTCGTTTCCTAAAAAGCACTGTAATTTATCGCAATTACGTCCAACCCTCTATGTCTGGCTGGAATTGCTAAATGTCCTTCACTATCAGGCACGCCCCCAGTAACAACAAAGAAATCGTCTACTTGAACAAAAGTAAAATCAATATTTTCTGCACTGCAACCGTTAAGCCCTACAATCATAAGTAAAAACATTATTGAAAGTACTATTCCAATAATAACTTTTTTCATTGTAAGAAGCATTGTTATGTTCGCACTAAACATATTATTATTATTCAACATGATCACCTCCACCCTAAATCAAATTTTATTACCTTAATATTATATTATAAAGTAACATTAAATACTAGTTCTTAATTAATATAAATAATTTGCCAATTATTTCAAAGAAGGTTGAAAAATTGTCGTATTTTTTTATAAATATACTGGGGCATTCCAAATAATGGTAGCACTATTGTTCGGACCTGGTAACCCCAATAATTCGCTCCGCTCTTCTACATATATTGTTTGATGACTTTCCCACCCATAAAAAACAAAAGTGGATAATTCTATGACACTAGTAGGTATTATAAAGCTTATAAGTGATGTAGTATTCCGAAATGCATTAGACTCAATTCGCTCTAAATTGGAACCTTGCTCTTGAACAATCTTGCTTAAGTTTGAACTCAAGCTAAATGCACTCATTCCAATTACTCGCAAGGATGCTGGAAATCTAATCCACTCAATACTTGAATTTGCAAATGCTGCAAATGCTATTGTGTCTAACAAACTATTTGTTTCAAAATCAACTCTTTCTAGGTTTTTAGTGCCTAAAAAAGACTGTCTCCCAATCCATTCTAAACTTCTTGGAAGCACCATACTCTCAATACCTGAATTTTCAAAAGCGCCTGCATCACGCTCACCAATAGTGCCGTTTAAAACATCTCCACCACTGACAATAGCCCTTAGTCTGCTATTACTTTCAAACTCTATACTTCTCATGTTAATTGTATCTTTAAAAGCCCATGAGTGAATGCTTTCAATTGTATTAGGTATAAACGCACTTTTTATCTCTTCATTCCCCAAAAAGGCACTGTAGTTTATCATAATTACATCAATGCCCCTATGTCTAGCGGGTATTTTCAAATGACCTTCACTATCTGGCGCACCTCCTGTTACAGCATAAAATTCGCCTACTCTTACAAAAGTAAAATCCCTATTCTCTGCACTGCAACCACTAAGCCCTACAATCATAAGTAAAAACATTATTGAAAGTACTATTCCAATAATAACTTTTTTCATTGTAGGGAGCATTATTATGTTCGTACTAAACTTATTATTTTTTTTATTCAACAAGATTATCTCCACCCTAAATTAAACTTTATTACCTAACATTATATTATAAAATTACTTTAAATGCTAGTTCTTTAGCTCATAATTTGTCGGCATGAATAATATGATAAACAAAATTATTCATATAAGGATTTTTGTGTGTTCTTTCGCACTTTTTGTTTCCTTATCTATCTAACCCAACTACTTGGTTATTAAACAATAAAGTTTCTTCTTGCCTTTCTAGATATGAATTTCAAATAGAAATTCCTAAGAAACGAAAAAGACTGTAATTTTTCTAGCATTAGCTAAATAATTACAGTCTCTTATTTAAATCAAATGACTTTAAAACTTTCTTCTTCTAAGGCCTCTAACACTTAAGAATACCGCTAAACCTAGAATCGCAACTCCTCCTACCACAAGACTAGTGATTAAAGGAATATTAACATTAGACAAGACTACAACTGTAAACTCTTGTGTAAAACCTTCTGCACTAGCAACAAGCACGATTTCTGTTCCAGTTTCGACATCAGAAGCAATAACTAAAACACCATTTTGGATTGAAACTCCTTCGATAGCATTCCTCAAAGTCCATGTCACTGTCGTTGTTAGAGCATTATCCTCACTGTAAGCCGTGCCTATTAGTGTTAATTCTCGCCCACGTCTGATTTCTAAATTAAAATCTGCAACAATCGAGGTTACTGTGCTCTGTGCTGCTTGTACAGTAATAATTTGTTCATTAGATACTGTACCAAATGTCGCTACAACTATAATTGTTGTACCACCAGCTACTGTACTAGCAACCGTTAAAACATTACCCGCAACTGTCACTCCTGTAACTGGATTTCTAAGACTCCAGATAATACTAAGATTTAATTCATGATTATTATTGTTAAATACCGAACCACTTAAATTCAGATTTCCGCCTGCCTGTACAGTATTAGCACTGTTAATCGTAATCGAATGTGCTAAATTAGAAACTGTAATTGAATGATTTTGAGTTACGCTACCTACTGTCGCAACAATTACAATTATAGTACCATTCGCGATTGTTCCACCAACAGATAATTGATTTCCAGATATTGATACTCCTGGCCTTTGTTCACTTAGTGACCATACAATCGTAAAATCCACTACTGTATTAGTATTATCAAATACCCTACCATTTAAAGTCAAGCTTGAGCCCGCATCAATAGTTCCTGCTATGTCAAGCTGAATGGAATGCGCTGCATTTCGAACAGTCATCAAAAGCTCTGAAGATGTCGGTCCGGCTCGGGCAACAACTGTAAAGGTTGTACCACTTGCGATATTTTCCATAAGTTCCAATATATTACCATTAATCGAAATACCAGCAACAGGCTCTTTTAAACTCCAGACAACAAGAACACTTATTTCCTCATCTTCCTCATCAAAAACCGTTGCGCTTAAAGTTACCGTATCTCCTGAAGAAATTTCAGCACTATTATTGATTTCAATTCTAGCTGGATCAGCCTTCTCTAAAACAAAATGATCAATCTCTGTAATTCCTTCTGTTTTCAAAGCATAAGCCGTAAGTTCAAAACGATTTTCATTAAAAGTCGCAACCGAAAAAACTTGATAATTTAAATCAAAGATCGTTTCTGGAAAAGTTGGATTCCCAACAACATCGTAAAACTTAGTTCCCGCTGAACCACCTGTAATATAAGTTGTTCCAACACCAAACTCATTACCTCTAGCAATCGTTCGGCTGTAAATATGATCGTGTCCATTAAATACAACATCAATGGCTAACTCATCGAAAACATCATTAAATGCCCTTTGAGCCTGATGAACATAAAACAATGGAAAAGGACCACGGTGCATCAAGACAAAACGCCAACGGGCTTCGGAATTATTCATAACATTTCTAAGCCAGACAATTTGTTCGTCAAATCTAGTTGGAGCTTCTGAATCCATAAAGGCAAAGATAGCGTCTCCAACTTCAAAGTAATAATTAGTTCTTTCTAAGCCTGGAATTCCATTTAACGGATTAGCAAAAGTTCCTCTAAACATTTCAACATTGGCGATTGTTTCATGATTTCCACTTCCCATCGCATGCGGAATTGAACTTAATCTATCACCAACCATGTTATTTAACCAGACCCATTGTTGCCAAAGATCCGCATTATCAACAATATCGCCACTAGTAACCGTAAAAGCAATATCCGGGTTAATATCTAAAGCCGCAGTATAAATTTGTTGCAGCGGTTCATACCCTGATTCGCGATAAGCTTGCGGATCAGTGTAATAAAGGAAAGATATATCGCCTCCAGCCGGTGTAGTTCTGAAACTTCGAACACTACTCCAGTTACCTCCATAACCAACTTGATAAACATACTCTGTATTTGGCAATAATTCATCTACGTTGACCGCATGAAATAAAACTTCTCGTCTGCCTCCTTCCGCTAAGACCCGAACCAAAGAACGGCTATCCGAAGAGACTGTTCTAAATTCAGCAGGCATTAAAAGACTTGTTCCCTCCCTTGGTGCGATTCTGACTTCTGAACCAGTAATAAATATATAAGTCTGCCAAGCAAAAGACATACTAGTTGAAGGATCAACACCAACGTTAACTGTTATGTGATCAGGGCTAGCTGTTCCTAACGGTTCAACAACTGGAATCTCCGTAATGCTTGAATAAATTCCAGCTCTGATTGCTCTGACCTGAAGAATTGTTCCTGGAGAAAATTGACCAATAACATCCGTAGTTAATTCTCCATTTTCATCAGTTAAACCAACAATTGAGCGACCAGCTGAATTGATAATTTCAAACTCTGCTCCTTCAATTGGCCGATTATCGCGATCAGTAACTGTTAAGACTGTATCTCTGTTAATTGTTGAACCCAGGAATCGAACAAAGTATAGATAATCAACCGGAATCGAAAAGTTATCAAACATATTGTAATTTTCTAGAAGCCCTAGATTGCTATCATAAACATCTGATTGCGTAATTCTAAATTCAGCTTCCCCAATTGGACCAGAAAGCCAGCGTAACTGAATTACTAGAAGATTAGCAAATTGCTGAGTATAATTATGCATACCACTTAAAGTAACTTCACCACGCCCAGTACTATTGTCTATAGAATAATTAACAAATATCCGTGGGTCAGGTACGACTATCTCAGTAACTTCCATCGCTAAATGATTAAATTCAAATTCCAGATGAAATTCCTCAAAATTATCAAAGGTATCTACTGAGATAATATAGGAATCTCTCGCTCCTGACCAGAGAACTTGGTCTGTGGGTCGTTGCCACTGAAATTGTACAGAATCAGCAAAAACAGTAAAGCGCCATTCATGAATAGTAAAATTCCCAAAGTAATCTTCTGCCCTTATTCTTATTCGTCTTTGTCCATATCGCAATCGATTCTCAAAATTCGGGACATAGCTAAATTGAAAACCATTAGGAATTGGAGTGAAATTATACATTTCAGGATCAACTAAATCACCGTCAATCCAAAGTCTTGTTGCTGATCTGTTAACTCCTGTTTCAAAGTCTAAAAGGTCAGCACTAATTACAGGCATATTAGTTGCTACAACTGCATCTTCCACAGGTGCGACATTTTCGATTACCGGTGGATACTCATCGTCATCCCGAAAACCATAGACAGCCCGGATATTATCAACAAAAATAGTTCCAGAAATTCGCTGTGCTGCATTTGTTGCCAAAATCCTAACCGGAAATTGAATAAAGACCGTTTCCGCATTTGGATTAACAATTGTTGCTTCAACATATCGCCAGCCTGTCCAGTTAACTCCTGATGAAGCACTGACATCAACAAATTGAGCTGAACCAGTTTCACCTACATGAAATTGACAGCGAATCCAAGCACCTTGGGCAAATGTTCCAAAAACCCACATTCCTAAATGCGTTGGATTACCTGGTAAAGCTATTCTTTGACTTGCATTTGCTGGCACATTACCCGTTATCGGCACCTGAAAAACTTCCACAGCGCCGGTTCCTGTTGTATTACGCATATCAAAGTCAACTCTTAAAGATCGTTCACCAAACTTTGTGTAACGATAATCATCATTAATTGATACTGTACTAGTAGCGCCATTTAGATTTCTAGCCCACCAATTGCCAAGACTTTGACCAACTACAGCATGCTCAAAATCGGCAATTATAATCGGAAGTTGTCCAATATTAACCCTTATTCTAGCTTCAGCCTGATCTTTAAAACTAATAATGATATTACCTTGAACACCAGTTGCTCCTGTTGCGGTAAACCGTCCTGGCTCTAAAGTTCCAAGTAATGGGTTATCAAGAGTCCAATCAAATGACTCGACACTAGCTGTCACAATCATACCTTGATAAAGAGCTCGCACAAAGAGATTATCAACAACCTCTCCAGGTGATAAAGATAAATTTATGATGTTAGCGTAAATTTCATCAACTGTATCGATTATTTCAACATCAACAATCGCCTCAATTGAACCATTTCGGATAATTATCTGACCAGTTCCACTTCCTGAACGAGCAGAAAATATTCCATTTTCTACTGAACCAACGCCACCAGTCACGATAAATTCAACTGGTGGTACTTGGACACTAAAAAAGTTTTCATCAGTTGCTTTAACCTCTATCGGAATTCTTGTTCCTTCAAGAGCCAGAATTCTTCCCGGATAAGCGTGAAGCATCGCAAAATCACCAGTAGGTTGTTCAGTTGCAACTAATAATATGGCATTGGCATTGCTTCTTTCGCCACCATCAGATGGACTATTAACGATAGAAACAAAGTCATCTCCTGGAAAGCGAACCGCAGTTGTTGAAGAGCCGCCGCCATCAAGCCTGATGGCTGTAACAGCCCCTTGACTAACCATATATTCTGCTGTTCCAGTATCTGTTAAACCATCACTAAAGCCGGGTTGTCTACCGTCAATCTGATGAAGAACAATACTTCCATCAGCTCTGATTCCTAAAGTTGTTCTTGGGTGAAAGACATTTCGATCAGAAAGATTAGCTAAAGCAGGATTAACTTGGCCATTTTCTACTAAAAGCGTACTGCTTCCAGAAACTGACTGTTGCACATCTGACCACTGACTACCACCAGACCTTGTATCTTCGAAGTTAAAGACTACTGATTGACCAATATCAAGATTACCTAATCTACCAACGGAATCCGTTACTAAAACAACCTGATTAGGACCAATCGGTGTATTCATTCCTGAAACAACAATATGAGAAACTGTGGCATTTAAAGTTCCGCCAATTTCAATCTCTCCTGAATTAATATCAAGAACAACTTCTGCACCATTGACTGTTGAGCGAGTAGTTTGTGAAAATTCGCCTGTCAGTAAATGGATATTAGCATTAACATCATTTCTTGGTCTGTTTAAATGATTAAAAGTTATCGGCGTGCCACCAGATGCAGTAAAGCTAAATGCCACCTGAGGTCGTTCAATGATTGCTGACCCGTCTGCTAAAAAACCAACACTCATCGGGTTTAAACCATTTGAGCCGCTAATTAATCTACCATTTTGAATCATCATTCCTAATGGAGTTCCTGCTGGACAGAAAAAGTCACCATTAATACCGGCAACAACTGTCTTACCTCTGTTAGTTGCTTGAGCAACTAAGGAACTCATTGTATTACCGCCAAAAACAAATGGTCCAAACTCAACAAAAGGTGCCACTGCCGCTGTTAATGGATCATAAGTAATAGTATGGCTACTTTGCATAGCCCAGTTTTGACTTATCTTATGTGTATAGTCAAGACCATTAGCAATTGTTCTAGTCTCTTCAAAACGGATATCGCCAATCCCATCCGTAAAAGATAAAACATGAAATGGTGCGCCTTGGCGTGGCACTAAAAGAGCCGCACAAGTTGTAATTAATAAAATTAGTATTTTTTTCATACTTTCCCCCTTTTTATTTTTCAAGTAAAATATTTAAGAACTATCCCTCCTCAAATTAAAATATTTTCATTAAAATCAAAATAGGTTTACTTTCAAGAAAACCTGTTAAATATTTTTCGTTATATTTCCGCAAATTGCGTAAGCGCTTCCGCTTATCCATTTAATTTTACCATGAAATCATCTATTGAGTGTCTTTTTTTGTCCGACATAATTCGACAGTCATGCGTTTTTTCTTCATAATCGTTGACGAAATCGCCAAAAAAATCTTCCGAAGAAGATTAAATTAATCTTAAGGTATTCTAGTATGTACTAGAAAAAAATTTGATGCAGGGCTTAGTCTAGTTACTTTAAATTCTTTAACGTATCTTTTAAAAAATCAGCTGATTTTTTGAGCATTGCTTTTTCTTCTTTATTTAGTTTCAGTTCAATAAGTCCCTGGACACCATCTTTTGAGACTAATACCGGTAAGCCAATAAACAAATTATGAATGCCATAATAATCACTATTGATTAAAGTTGAGACACTTAATATACTCCGTTTGTCATCTAATATCGCATTAATAATAAAGGCCAGAGCCATGCCGATTCCATAATAAGTAGCTAGTTTGCGCTCAATAATTTCATAAGCTGCGTTTCTGACTTTATTTTCAATTATTTTCCTATCTTTAGCCGTAATACCAGGAAAATCAATTATTGGCTTAACACTAATTGTAGCGTTTGACCAACAGACAAATTCCGTATCGCCATGTTCACCCAAAATCAAAGCGTGAACATTACTGACATGAACATTAGCCGTTTTGGCTATCTCATGTCTAAGGCGAGCTGTATCTAAAACTGTACCACTACCGATAATCCGTTTTGCGGGAACACCAGCCTCTTCAAAGACAAATTTACTGATTAAATCAACAGGGTTAGTCGCAACTAAATAAATCCCCTTAAAGTCAACTTTCTTTATTTCTTTGACAATGTTTTTAACAACTTGCTTATTTTTTTTCAAAAGATCAATTCTAGTTTCATTCTCGGCTTGCGAAGCTCCGGCAGCGATAACTACTATTTGCGCTTTTTCCAGATCTTTATATGTTCCAGACTTAACTATTACTGTTCTTGGACTAAAAGCCGCTCCATGACTTAAGTCAAGAGCTTCACCTTCTGCTTTTCTTTTATCAATATCAATTAAGATAATTTCTGAGCCAATGCATTGAGTAATCAAGGCATAAGCTAAAGAGGTACCGACAAGACCGGCACCTACTATTACAATTTTTTGGGTTTCTGCCATAAAAAAATCATCCTTTAGTTTATTTTTCCCAAAGAAAATTTCTTCATACAGAAATCTATCTAATGCTTCTGATCCAGTTTAAGATATCTTTACAGACCTCTTCTCTGTTTGTTTCATTTAACATTTCATGGCGCCCATCTGGATAAAGCTCTAATTTGACAGAAGTCATTTTATATTTTTTAAGGCGCTGATAAAATTTCTTTGTGCCCTCACCTAATTTAGTTGAGACATCTTCAGTACCCGCAAAAATATAAACAGGTAAAGCTTTAGGAATGCTTTTTAAAACCTTCTTATTTCCCGCAAGTTTCATCAACTTTAACATATTTAAATAGCCAATATTTGTAAATAAAAAACAACACTTCGGATCATTGACAAATTTATCCACCATCAGTGGATCTCTTGATAGCCAGTCACTAACCGTTCTAGCTGGCGCAAAGCGTTCATTGATATTTTTAAAAACTAATCTGTCAACTTCAGTCGCTAGGGCCTTTTCGCCGTTTTTCTTTAAGTAACGTTTAGTAAGCATAATCGCAAAGCCTATCCCAAGTGGTGTATCGCCAGTCCCAGAAAGCATTAAACCATTAATAAGGTTACCATATTTAGAGACAAAAATTTTAGAGATTGCGGCTCCCATGCTATGGCCTAACAAATAAATAGGTAAGTTTGGATAAATTTTAATAACCTCATCAAGCATTAGTTTAACATCTTCAACTAAGTCAAGATAACCATTTTTACCTGGAATATAACCTTTTGTTTCAGAGGTTGCACTATCTCCATGACCGATTGAATCATGACCACAAACAATAAATCCAGCATTAATAAAAAAGGCCGTTGTTTCGTCATAACGACCAAAACGGTCTGCCATACCGTGAACAATCATAATAATGCCCTTTTTTTCTCTTTCTGGCGTAAATATTTTACCCTTGATGATTGTTTTTTGATTATTAGATAAAAACTCAATCGCTTTTTCGTTCATCTTTATTATCCTTTTGTGTTCTTTTCAAAACAATTTCTTTGCTTTTCATTGTTCTGATGATATTGCTTCTTTCCGCATCAGCGAGTTTACCAGTTATCTCTTTGATTTGAATTTCCAGTTCTGGAATCATAAAATATTCGATAGCGTTAACTCGTCTTCTAACTTTTTCCACTTCTTTAGCTAAACGGTGACAAGTTTTGTCAACTTGAGCAAGATTAAGTAATTCTGGAAAAATAGAACCAAGCATTAAGATCGATTCATCAAGATTAGGGTCGCTGTCAATTAGACTAAAAGTCAAGGTTGGCGTACTTGGCGCAAAACTAATTTTAGGAACACTGACGCCCATAATGTTTTGAACTGAATAATCAGCCTTAATCTCATTAGCCGCAACTAGCATTTTCTCATAAATCTCAATTTCAGAATGACTGCTGTGAGCTAATTCATAGGTTTTGACAACTTGACTTAATTTTTTCTCCGCATCGCTTCTTAAAGCTTTATACATCTGAATAATTTCTAAGAATTGTCTTACTAATTCGTCTTGTTTGTCTTTTAGAAGTTTATGGCCCCGACGGGCAGTAACAAGTTTATTTTTAAGCTTGCTGAGCTCCATTCTAGTCGCATTGACTTGATTAGCGGCCATGATGCTCCGCCTTATGGTAATACTTTTCGATATGCTTTAAATTAATTCGTTTTAATTCCGTAACCGGCAGAATACGTAATAACTTCCAGCCAAGATCAATAGTTTCTTCGATAGTTCTGTTTGTCTGAAAACCTTGAGAAATATATTCCCTTTCAAAACGGGTCGCAAACTCTAAATATAATTTATCAATATCAGAAAGCGCTGACTCTCCTAAAACCGCTGCTAATTCTTTAGCTTCCTTACCTTTTGCATAAGAAGAAAAGAGCTGATTAGCAACCCCTGCATGATCTTCTCTGGTTTTCCCAGCACCAATACCTTTGTCCTTTAATCTGCTTAAAGAGGGTAAAACATCAATTGGAGGATTGATATTACGTTGAAAAAGCGGTCTGGAAACAATTATCTGACCTTCGGTAATATAACCTGTTAAATCGGGAATCGGATGCGTTTTATCATCTTCTGGCATCGTTAAAATCGGAAGTTGGGTAATCGAACCTTTTTTATTAGTAATCCGACCAGCACGCTCATACAAGGAAGCTAAGTCTGTATACATATAGCCCGGATAACCACGTCTACCGGGAACTTCTTTACGCGCAGCGCTTATTTCCCTTAAAGCTTCACAATAGTTAGTTAAATCAGTGATAATAACTAAAACATGCATTCCTAATTCATAAGCTAAGTATTCAGCGGCAGTAATCGCCATCCTTGGTGTTGCGATTCTTTCTACAGCTGGGTCATTAGCTAAGTTCATAAACATTACAGAACGTTCGATTGCCTGCGATTTGCGGAATTCTTCTACAAAATAATTAGACTCCTCAAATGTAATGCCGACTGCCGCAAAAACAACCGCAAAATTGTCAGATGTACCTAAAACTCGTGCTTGTCTGGCAATCTGAGCTGCTAATTTATTATGCGGTAATCCAGAACCAGAAAAAATAGGTAACTTCTGACCACGAACTAAGGTATTAAGACCATCAATCGAAGATATTCCTGTTTGAATAAATTCATTAGGATAATCTCTAGCTACCGGATTTAAAGGAATACCATTGATATCCGCTTTTTTATTCGCAATAAGTTTACCTTTATCATCAATTGGTCTGCCCATACCGTCAAAAATTCTACCTAACATATTAGGTGACAAATCAATTTCGACACCACGTCCTAAAAATACGACTTTAGCTTGATTAATTTGCAGACCTTGCGGATTGTCAAATAACTGAACTAAAACCTTATCTTCATTGACCTCAAGAACTTTACCTAATCGTTCGTCACCTTTTGGCTGTTTGATGCGGACAAGTTCATCGAATTTGACGTTTTCTGTTTTTTGAACAAGCATTAAAGGGCCAACAACCTCGGTAATCGTTTTATATTCTTTAATTGCCAAGATTCATCACCCCTCGCTTTTTAATTCTAAAAATTCTTCATCAATTGTGTGCAAAATATTATAATATTCATCATCAACTTCTGTTTCCTCAACAAACTTGAAACGGCCGATTTTTTCCCGAACCGGAAGACTCATCATCTTTTGATAATCTTTATTTTCTAAGATGGCCTCCAACATATGGTCATAAAAGGAAAAAATAAGTTTAGATAATAAATATTGCTTATGAATTGAAGTATGACTATCAACATCATGGAAAGCATCCTGATGAAGATAATCCTCCCTAACCATCTGAGCTACTAATAACTTAGCCCGGTTATTAAGACTCAAAGAATCCATCCCAACTAATCGAACGATTTCTTGAAGTGAGTTCTCCTCTTGTAATAACTCCATCATTCTAACAGCATTTTTTGACCAATCCGGTTCAAATTCCTTATCGATAAATTCATAAATTACATCATTATAAAGTGAATAACTTCTTAACCAGTCAATCGCTGGAAAGTGCCTTCTGTGTGCTAAATGATAACTAAGTCCCCAGAAAACTTTAACGATTCTTAAAGTAGCCTGACTGACTGGTTCTGAAGTATCTCCGCCTGGAGGTGATACGGCACCGATTATTGTTACCGAACCTTCACGAGTTCCACCAAGACATTTAACATAACCTGCCCGCTCATAAAATTCCGCAAGTTTTGAGGAAAGATAAGCCGGATAACCTTCTTCTCCTGGCATTTCTTCTAAACGGCTACTCATTTCTCTTAAGGCCTCTGCCCAACGTGAAGTTGAATCCGCCATAATTGCGACTTTATAACCCATATCACGATAATATTCCGCAATAGTAATTCCTGTATAAATACTCGCTTCCCTAGCCGCTACTGGCATATTAGAAGTATTTGCGATTAGAATTGTTCTCTTCATTAAAGGGTTCCCGGTTTTTGGATCAATAAGTTCCGGAAACTCACGAAGTACATCGGTCATTTCATTTCCACGTTCGCCACAGCCGATATAAACAATTATATCCGCATCGGCGTATTTAGCTAACATATGCTGAACAACCGTTTTACCGCTACCAAATGGCCCAGGAATCGCAGCGATTCCACCCATAGCTATCGGAAAAAAGGTGTCAACAATCCGAATACCTGTCAACATTGGCTTAAATGGTGTAATCTTACCAGCAGAAGGTCTCTTCTTCCTGACTGACCATTTCTGTAACATTGGTAACTCAAGTTCTGTTCCATCTTCAGTTTGGATTTTAGCAATCGTTTCAATGATTGTGGCTTTGCCTTCTTTAAGCCAGGTAAGAGTACCTTTTATATTAGGCGGAACCATAATCATGTGATTAACTGCCGTTGTTTCATCAACAGTCCCTAAAATTTCACCAGAAGAAACAAAATCCCCGACTTTAGCAACTGCTTTAAAATCCCACTGCCTTTCCCGATCTAAACGCGGAACATCAATGCCTGGAGGAATAACATCACCGCATAACTCCTGAATTGCTTCTAAAGGTCTTTGAATTCCGTCAAAAATATTTTCTATCAGTCCTGGAGCTAATTCCACAGATAAGCTTTCATTAGTGAAATAAACCTTATCGCCAGCTCCGATTCCCGCAGTATCTTCATAAACCTGAATACTCGCTAAATCATCCCGAAGCTCAATAATTTCGCCGATTAGTTTTTTCTCACCAATCAAAACTACATCATAAACATGAACATTGCGCATATTTTTCGCAACTATCAACGGTCCTGATACTTTAGAGACAAGTCCGTAATTTTCGTTTTTGATCGCCATGCTTTTATACTCCTTCCTAAAACATACTAAGTCCGATTGCTTGTTCAATCGTTTTTTTCATATCTTTAAGACTCATACCATTAGGTTTTCCGCATAACGGCAAAGTCAGAAAAATCGGATAAGCAACCTCATCATATTTATCGCGGATATCAGAAATTTCATCGTGGAGTTCCTCGTCGATAATAATAATCTTGACATTATTATTTAAGGCTTTTTTTAAACTTTCCCTTACTTTTTCTGTTTCTGAAAAGATAATTACCTCAATACCCAAGCTTTGAAATACTCGGGCATTTTCTTGTTTAGAAAAACAATAAATATCCTTAGTCATTTTTTACCCCTCAAAAATAAAGATGTCGTCGTGGCCTTTCAAAGAATCATAATAAATCTTTTTGATATTTTTGATTTCCACTATTTTTTTAAATAAATAAACTAATAAAGGCGCCGTAGTTTTAATTTCGTGCTCAAAGCTTCGCAAATATTCGTAAGTCAAGCGCTCAAATTCCCGTTTAAGGTGATTAATATCTGTAGATTCATCGATTGATTCCAATGTTTTTTCAAAGCTAAGCGGTAGAAATAATTTTATTTTACTAAAAGATAATTTGTTTTTAGTTTTATAGATTTCTTTTAAAATACTTTTGTCTATAAGTCCGCCTTCAAGAATTGATTCTGAAAATATATCGAAATTTTCCTCTAGTCTGATTGATCTTAAAAGTGATAAAACATTTATCAAGGTTACTTTAATTTCATAATACTTAGAAAGATAAAAATCATTTTTAAGATAGTTTTCATAAAGGTGAGTATAAGCCGTTTTCACAATGTAATCAGATATTTCTCTAGGTGATTTGTCGGCTTTAAACTGATTTATTTTTTCAAACAACTCTTTATCATTAGAAACTAAATCATAATTCTCATCTTTTAAAGCCTTTAATAAAGCTTCATAATTATATAATCCATTAGGGACTAAATATTTGTGTTCTGTTTTAGTAAAAAGCAATTCCTTAATGATAATCTTAATATTAATAATATCTGCTTGAAAACGCCAAGCCTTTAATAAATAATGATTTTCTCCAAGCCATTCTTTCAGTTCAGAAAGCAGTTTGTCTCCTTCCTGATTAATTAATTCCTCTAATCCAATATTAATATATCCATAGCCAAAATCACTTAAAGTTTTAGTAAATTCAAGCTTATCTGTCTGACTAAGTAATAAATAATCCTTAACTGTCAGAAATTCTGATGACTTAGCTTTGACGGATGCACTGATGTAAGTGTAATCCATGACTAAAATAACTTGTCTGAAAGTTTAGCTTCCAGCTTCACTTGCGCATTCTCGATTAAATTGCAGAAATCAAAGTTTAAGTCAAAATCCGTGCCAACAAGCATAAAGCCACTTCTGATATCAGCTACATCCTTGCTTAACTGCAGTTTAAATTTTTTATTATTTAGTTTCTTGTTCAGAAGATCTGCATCAACTAATGGTTTAGAGCTATCTGAAGCTAGAGCTTCCGCAAATTTTTGATAATCCTTTTTAGCAACCGTAATGATTTCTGTGCCATTAACCGAAGGCTCTTTTAAAATCAATTGTGCAACAAAATCCAATAATTTAGCTTTTTCAAAAGTCGAAATCTGTTTAATAGCTTCTTTAGAAAGTTCATCTAAAATTTCACTTCTAACCTTATTGGTATGTTGGCGTTCAGAAAGACTTAACTCTGTTTTCTTCTGCTCAACAAGTAGTTTACTTTCACTTTCTGTTGACTTAAGAAGCTCTTCACAACGAATCAGAGCCGTTTCGATCATTGAATTTTTAAGTTTAAGTGCCTCTGCTTTAGCTTCTGATAAGATATTTGCTACCGAAGTGGCACTTAGTTTTTTAATATTATCACGAATCGTAATTTTTTCCATAGGGCTTAAATCGCGAATATCATCAAAACACTGACTAATAAAGAAAGAATGGCATAAGTTTCAATTAGAGCCGTTATAATCAGACCCTTAGTCATTTGGCTCTCATTTTTAGCAGTCAATAAAATTGCGGTAGCCGCAACCCGGCCTTGGAATACTGAAGTAAGTCCAGCTATTGTAATAGGAATAGTTGCGATAAAATAAGCAAATCCAACTCCTACAGTTAAATCAGCAGGATTAGCTTCTCCACCTAAAATTCCTACTCTTTGTAAAACAAGAATGGAAATTAAAAATCCATAAATCCCGTTTGAACCTGTTAAGGCTGTTAAGACCATCGCTTTCGGGAAAAGTTTTGGTTTTTCTGTTAAAACTCCGTTTGCTGCTTTACCAGCTGTTGAAACACCTACTGCTGAAGCAACACAACAAACCGCTGTACTTAAGGCTGCACCAAACATAGCCCAGGTCATTCCATCAAAATTCATAAATTATCCTCCTTAGTTTATCTCAACATGGTCAAGATACTTTAATTCCAAACGTAGTGGCGTAAATTCATAACCGCCACCTTCAAAAAATTTGCCAAATAATTCTAGATATTGTAACCTTGCAGTCTGAACATAAGCCGAAAGCAGTCCAATAATCAAATTAAAACTGTGACCAATTAAATAAATAATTATCGGAAAAAAGAGTGGGGTCATGCCAGCTAATAAATTCATTGTTGAGCCAATGACAGCTGTAGCTAAGGCTAAGGCCAATAATCTTGAATAACTTAAGACATCACTTAAGTAACCAGTAGCATTATAAATACCACCTAGACCACTTGTTATCCGGCCCCCTATTTTTTTTCCGCGACCTGAATAAAGAAATACTAATACAAATCCAAAAATCATTGTTATAGCTCCTGGTATAAGTCCAAAATCCATAAACATGCCAAGGGCTAATAAACCACTACCGATAAGTACTAAAATCCAACTTAGTCCCCCGATTATTTCCCAAGAATCTTTTTGTTTAAATCCTATTAGCATTTTCATTACTAAACCGCTGCTTAGATGAAGTGCTCCAATCACAATCGCAAAAATTAACATTTCCAAGGGATTATTTAAAGGATTTAGAAGATAAGCAGGCCACTCCTGTCCAAAAATACGACCAATAAAAGAGATTACGCCAAATTCTTCACCGAAAAAGCTACCAAAGACAATTCCAAAACCTAAAGCCGAAAAGCCTGAATAAAAGAAAATAGTCGTTATATCTTTAACTCCGCCTTTTGGTCGTTTAAGTTTAAGAAATAAACCACCTCCGATAATAATTAATAAACCATAGCCGATATCGCCCATCATCATACCAAAGAAAATCCAATACCAAATAAACATCAATGGATTTGGGTCAATTTCTTTATATTGTGGCACTGAATACATATTAGTCAGTGATTCAAACGGTTTAATGATTTTTCCGTTTGTTGTTGCGGTTGGTACATAATCTTCATTAACTGGTTCTTTGAATTCAATCTCGTAAGTTTTTGTAGCCTCTTTAATTGCGTTTTCAAAGTTTTCTTTATCTTTAGCGACAATCCAACCTTCAAAATAAACCGAACTTTCCGTCTTACCTAAATTAATTGAGTTACGTTTTTTTAGATTAATTAATAAATCCGCTAAGATTTTTAATTTTAAGATATCTTTAGCGCATTCCGCAAGTTTATCTTCTGTCGCCTGCGCTTTAACTTCCAGTTCAGTAATTTCTTTTGTTAAATTAGCAATTGAAGCGTTAATAAGATTTTCGTCTTCTAATAATTCAATTTCCAGAAAACCAATATCCAATAAAAACTGATCTGCAATTTCCTTGTTTACTTTTTCATAAACTAAAGCAATTGCCTGACCACTACTATTCTTCTCTAAAAGTTGATATTCAAAAACTTTATCAGCGCTTAAAGCCTCAAGAGCTTTTTCATTCAGATAACCAGCTTTAAAAATAACATATTCCATCTTATCGAATAATAATGTTGGTATTTTAAGTCCTTTGAAAGGTCTGATAGAATTAAGCAGTTCTATGTTCTCTTTCAGTCTGATTTTCAGATCATACTTTTTCTGATATAGTTTTTCTGCACGCTCCAAAAGCGAAACGGAAACATTCGGGTCTTCGTTAAACTCTTCATAACTAACAGACTCATAGTCAAAAAGTCCTTTCTTTTTGACATAACCTTCAAGAATTTCAATCATTTTCTCGATTCGCCGTAAATATTCATCTTCCTTTGAACTTGCAGGAGTTTGATGATACTTTTCATCAATCATAATCAAAGGTCTTTTTTGAAGCGACTCCAAGACTTTTTCATAATCATTTTCCAAAAGAAAAACTTTGGTCTTAAGCATTTTTGCGATCATGACTTTGTCACCTCGCTGATCAATAGCTCTAAGCACTTCTCTCTCTTAGCTTGACTAGCTTCAGATATTTTTTTCTTCAGTTCCTTTAAAGCTTTCTGATGGGAAACATTCAGCGTCTCAATAGTTTTTTTAGTTTTTTCTCTAATTAAAGCAATCTCTGCTTTAGCTTTTTCATATAAAGCATCTGCTTCTGCTTCCGCTTCTAACTTTGCTTTTTCAATTAAGTTATCGCGTTTTTCCAAAGCTTCTAATTTAGCAGCTTGTGCTTCTGTTTCCGCCAAAAGAATTTTTTCTAAGGTATTCACCAATTCACCACCCTCAACAAAAATTAAATTACGACATCTAGCTTTTAATATAAAATTAAATGTTAAAAATACTTCCCCTTAATATATCATATATTACCTTATAAGTCAATGCCTTTTCAAGAAAATCAGTTAAGAGAACGCTTCTTTTTTCTTATCTGTTTTTCGAGAAATGATTTTTACGATTTTCGATAAAACTAAGGAAAGCGGTAAAGAAATGCTCGCTAATACTACAAAAAGCCACCAATTATTCCCTGTTGGAAAAGTTAAATAAAGCAAAGGAATAAATTCTGTAAATAAATAAACAGCCACAAAAAATCCAATACCCGAAGTCATCGCCAGAAAAAGCCTGTATTTATTATATGGACGCATTGATTTAAAGACTTCAATAACACTGATAAAGCCCGTTAATAAGTAAATGATTGTAATTATTTCGGCTTGTGGAATCGTTGAAAAATATTCTATCGTCAGAAGTATAACGATATTAATAGTAATCATTAAAGCCATCGGAATCGCATTAGTGAAGGCTGTTTTCAAAAATGTGCCTTCAATCTTTTGTTTATTTCGTTCAAAAGATAAGAAAAATGAGGGATATCCTTCGATTGCTAAGTCGATTAAAGTAATTTGAATTGGTACAAACGGAAACGGTACATTCATAATAATTAGAATTAAGGATAGTAATACAGAATAAACGGTTTTAATAAAGAAAATACCAGCAATTTTAGTAATATTATTAACAACTCTTCTTCCTTCAAAAAGGATTTCTGAGATAGCTTTAAAATCAGTATCTAATAAGACAATCCTAGCAACTTGCGTCGCCGCTTCCGATCCTCCTTTTAAAGCAATACCGCAATCAGCTTCTCTTAAAGCTAAAATATCATTGACACCATCACCAACCATCGCGACTGTACTACCATTATTTTTAAAAGCCGCAACGAGCTCCTTTTTCTGATTCGGTGTCACTCTTCCAAAAATTGTATATTTTAAGGCTGCCTCATTAACTTGTTCTTTTGTAGTGAATTGCGACATATCAACATAAGAAGCATAATCTTCAAGTCCAGCTTTTTGCGCAATCTGTGAGACCATCAGCGGGTTATCACCAGAAATAATCTTAACGCCAACACCTTCGTCTTTAAACATTGCTAAAGTTTCTGCAACATTTTCCCTAATCGCATCAAACATTTCAATAACCGCAAAAACTTCTAAATTTGGTAGTTCGTTATTTTCAGGCACTTCTTTAGTAAAACCAGCCCAGATTATTCTGGCATCTGATTGTTTGTTAAAATTATCAGAAAAACTATTCGTTTGTTTTAAAGCTAACTTTTCTGGTGCGCCAATGATAATTGTTCCTTCTTCAAAGCTAACTGAACTCCATTTACGATCAGAAGAGAATGCTACGCTACTTATTGATGATTTGCTTGTTTCTAGTCTAAAAAAATCTTTCAAGGCTAAGAATGTTGCATTATTATCTGTTGAAGCACCAACAAATAGATTGAAAGCCTCTTCGGCGGAAAATGGCATTTTAACATTATCGACTTGATGAAACTTTGTGACTTTAATTTTACCTTCTGTAATTGTGCCTGTTTTATCTAAACATAATAAATCGACATGGGCCAAAGTTTCTATCGCATAAATATCCTGAACAAGGATTTTTTTACGCGCTAACGTAATGACGCCAACTGCTAAAGAAATACTGACTAAAAGTACTAATCCCCTCGGTAACATTCCTAAAATTGCGGCCGCTGAGTTCGTTACTGCTTCATAAATTGCACTATCTCTTAAGAAAAAAGCCTGAGCGAATAAAATAAGTCCGATTGGGATAACAATAAAACTTGTGAAATTAGTAACTCGACGCATCGAACGAATTATTTCTGAGTTTATCCCTTTATGTTTCTTAGCTGCTAATGCAATCTTTACCGCGAAATTATCAGCGCCAACATGTTTAACTTTAGCATAACACTTTCCACTAATAACAAAACTTCCAGATAATAGCTCACTACTTTCTTTTTTTACGATTAAGTCAGCTTCACCAGTTAAAAGGGACTCGTTTACTTCTATTTCACCTTTAAGGATAATGCTATCAGAAGGAATCTGCTTTCCAACCTCAAGTACTAAAATATCATCAAGAACAATTTCTTCAATCGTAATTTCTACTTCTAAACCGTTTCGCATGACTTTAGTTTTATGAGTTGTTAATAGTGTTAATTTTTTAACTAAGTTTTTCGCTCTTATTTCTTGAAAAATACCGATAGAAACATTCATAACAACAACTAATAAAAAAAGTATATTCTTAAAAGCTCCGACTAATAAAAGCGCAATAGCAATCGCTAAATTATAAAGGTTAAAAAGCGTAATTGCGTTATCTTTAAAAATTTGCAGATTAGACTTTGCAATATCCATTTCCACAATATTAATTAAACCAGCTTCTTTTTTGGAAGTTACCTCTAGATCTGAAAGACCATTGATTTCAAAGTTGTCCATTTATCAAAATTCCTTTTCTTGAAGATTAGTTAATATATTCAGCAATGTGCATCAATACTTTTGTTACTGTGAATTCAATTCCAGTTTTAAAAGAAAAGCCTAATTTTTTCACATTTATAATTTCTTCCTCTGTTAATTCACTATATTGTTTCCGTGCAATAACCGTTAAATACTCATTAATTACTTGTTTATTAATAGTTACTTCCCGTCCCAGACTTAAATCATTTAAATCAAAATCATTTAAAGTTTTTTCGGGTTTAATCGCTAATAGAAAATTATCAGTTAATTTAATCATCGAAAAATTATACAAAACTGTCTTCTTTTTCTCACCAGTTTTAATTTCGCCACTATAAATTTCTTCTTTACGTTTTAGTTCTGTAGCTATTTCCACAAAGTAATATTGAGCTCTATGACGGAATCCGTTATTGTTACGTGACCTTACATAAGAAACAATAGTATCAATAATAAAGCCAATAATACTGAAAATAACTAAAACAGCAATCAATATTAAGATTCCTATTACTATTTCGTTATTCCAGATTGATTTAATGACAAAGCGCATATTTCAAACTACCTCCATCTTTACATAAAGAAATGAATATGAGTAATTGTTTACTAACTTAATATTATATCGAATTTTATGGAAAAAGTCAAGATTTCTAATATAAGAAAAACAAAAAAACAAAACCAATTTGTTTATAGTTTTGCTTGAAAATTCTATTCAGTCAGTCTTGAATATTCCTAATTTTTTCCATTTTTAATATTATAATGCTTTGCCCATAAACATTTCTAAAGGTTGTTCATAAGGAGCGATATCCATAACAATTGAACCCATATCTTTATAGCCCATCTTACGATAGAAATGTTGGGCATTCTCATTTACTTGTGTGGAAAGCATAATCATTTTAAAACCAAGACTTCTCATTTCAGTTTCCCAATGAAGCATTGCCTGTTTTCCAAAACCTTTTCTCTGATAAGCAGTGTGCAAATACATAAGTGTTAAAAACGGAATAAAATCAAATATTAAGTTAAAGACCATAACACCTATTCTTTCATTATCATAGCGTAATATATAACATCTTTTATCTCTGACTTTAAGTTCAAACTCTGTTTCTGATAAGTTCTCACCTGTCACTACAAAATCTTTATCTTCAAGGGTTGCATAAGTTATAGAAAACATCATTGAACCTCCTATCTTAAAATAACCCAAAAACCATTATCTGGTGGTCCCTGATACTTAAGGAACCCTTTTCTTTTCAAAGCCCTAAGCAAGTAATAAATATCTATAACACTTTTTTGGTGCAAACTCGCAATTTGTTCAATCGTAATGTTTGGATTAGCTACTATAGAATTATAAACCAAATCCTCTGCTTCACTTAGTTTAGTTGAACTAAGATCTTGTTCTTTTGTGAAAAAGCCAATAAGCGGTAAAAGTATCATCACAACAAAGCCAGCCGCAAAACCATTATTATAAAGATTTAAACCACCATTAAACTCCGTAACAATCTGCGCAATGTGAAAATGTAAGAAACCAGCTATAATCCCCCAATACCAGCCAAAACGACCGGAAACAGGTGCTAATCCTGTTGAAAACAAGATAATGATGATACTAGCCTCGCCACTTAAACTATTAGTAAAAAATGATGCTAAAATTGCCCCTAGAATAACTGGTGTTACATTGATAACATGTTTTCCGAATGCCCCAAAGCCGACAATAGTAAATATTCCAGCAATTACTGGTCCATTAATTGGCTGACCGATAACTAATACTAAAGTTGTGGAAAGCGCACAAAGCAAACCCATATTAAAATAAGTACTACGATGATATTGGAAATAAAAATCACTCGCTAGCTGTCCTGATTGCCGCATAATTCCTTTAAGATCAGCAATTAGTCGCTTCTTACTGGAAATAATACCTATTAACATCAAAATCAGAGCTGTAATGTAAAGCATTACTGCTAAAATCATCGTATTGCGGGAACAATCATTCCAAATCAAAATTGGCTCAACTGTAATGCCAAAACCTCTTAATACCGCAACAACCAATAAAGAGATTAAGCCTCCCGCAAAACCTAAATTATATAAATCATATCCAGCATGTACCCGCATAACATAATTGCCAACCGGCGGAAATATAAAACCTATCACAATACCACTGAAAAAGCCAATAGTCGCATTAACTAAAAATGGAAAATCATTTATATATGTCAACTCATTGATAATCGGGGCGACTGTAGCGGCTAATAAAGCTATAACCGCATAATTCCTAAAAGGCTTTTTAACAATCGTTGCGTAAAGCCAAACACCAAGTATTATCGGAATCACATTAACTATATTTTTACCAAACATCGAAAATCCTGTTAAAAGCCAGATTCCCATAATAATCGAACCACTGGGTTTGACTTTCGCAATCATTAAAACAATAATACTAAATGTACCAGTTAAAACGGCATTAAATATCGTTGCGCCGAGTCCACCTAATTCAATATAATCTGTAATTAAAATGGAACGGGCACTGATAATAGCTAAAAAACCTTCATAAATATCTCTTGGCGAATCAAAAATAAACGCAAAAGCCAAAAGTATAAGATAAATAAAAAGAATAATTAGATATGCTTCATTTAAAACCAGTTTACGTTTAAGATTCAGTTTCGCAAACACTTTATTCAGCCCTTTCAAGCTTTAGATTTATACAATTAAGTCAGATAAATATTTTATATCAAAGGTTTCAAAATATTGTTCTTCCTGTGGTATCCATTCATTAATGTAACGCTCATATAAGATTCGCTTCTCTAGCCTTGCAGATCTTATATCCGCTTCAGTATCCAAAAAAATCAGATAATCAATCAAATTCCTAATATTTGGGTGATAACTATATACTCCTTCTAAAATCAAACAATTTCCAGGAATTAATACAGCTTCTTGATAAGTATTTGTAGTACAATTATATTTTTGATAGACCATTTTTTCGTTGGCCTTTAGCTTAGTCAAAACCGACTTTACAGCTTCATAATTAACATTTCCGCCAAATTCTTTAAGTTTTTTTTCTTCTGGTAAAAAGAAATCATCGATATGTAAAATAGTATAGTCAGTTAATTTTTCAGAAAGCCAGGTTTTTCCGCTTGCACATCTTCCCTCTAAGGCAACAATCGTAACTTTGTTATTTACTTTCTTCATTAACTCCAGAAAGTTCAAAACTTGAATATATCTCATCTCTTCAGTAATAAAACTTTTATCAATTACCCGATATGCTGGAAAGTAATTATTCCGATAAATCTCACTATGATGATTAAGTCCTATTTTCTCACCTTGATAATAAATATCTTTAATCACGGTATCATTAGCTGTTTGTACAAAAACATCATTTAAATAATCCAAGCAAAAATTATATTTTTTATAAGGCTTTAAATTTAACCTGACAAATTTATCAGAAATCTCTTCATAAAGATAAAGATTATCACCACTAATTGTTTCTGTTTCTTTTTTAAGGTAAGCAAGCGCTGATTCCTTATTAGAAATCATATGACCGCCGGCAGACTGACTTTGAAGGAGGAGTTTCAGTAAATCTTGCTTTTCCATCAAGGGATATCTTTTTTTCTGTCTAGCAATTATTTTTTCCATGATTTTATCTGCCTCTTTACGATAAAATTTTACAATTAAATTATTATATCATTTTTTTATGCTTTTTTAAAGCAAAAGAATAAAAACCCGCCAATTTTTAAAATTGACGAGCTTAAAATTATAGTAAAAATCTAAAAGGTATTAATAAAAACCCCATCATATGATAATAAGCTCTTTTACCCCAAGGCGCATGTGCTGGTTCAATGGCCCCGCAAAGGATAAGTCTATTATCCATGCCTACCTGTAAGGATATCTCTCGGTTAGCAGTTATATAGTTATAAACTTGATTGAAAATCTCTGGGCTATCAATTACTAGCATTGTTTCTGTACTGATTCTTGCGCTTCTTTCGTCCATATTAAAGGAACCAATGGCTGTAAGCCGATCGCCAAAGAGATAAGTCTTATGGTGATACGAGTGATTATCCATATATTGTCTTTCATAAATCGTTAAACCAGTTCTAACAAGATTACGACGATTTGCCCGATAGCCAACAAAACCAAACCCATAGTCATTGGTAGCGATTGAATCAGTAAACAAAACAAATTCGTCTGCATGTTCTGCTATACGTCTGACATATTCTAGATTTCGGTTAGTAAAAATAAAATAGGGGGATTGCATAATTATTCTGTTACTATTCATTGCCATCATAAAAAAGTTAAAAGCAATAACTGGTTCTTTTTTTGTACCATAAATCGGATTAGCAAGTAAAGTCAAATTATAAACAGGAATAGTAAGTTCTGAATAATCAAATTCAAAAATATAGGGTTTGTCTCTTATAAAATCTTCATAAATCGCAAAGAGTTCGTATTTTGCTTCTTTTCCTCTTCTAATTTGCCGGTCAGAGGTTTCTCTTCTAAGCACCGCATAATGAATCGTCATTAATAAGTAACAATAATCCCGGCTCTCTCTAATACTTCCGTAAGTTGTTGGATCGGTATTATACACTAAAACATCACGGTCATGAAAATAATTTCTTCCCCAGCCTTCAATATCAAAATAGCGGTCACCCATATTTCGGCCACCAATAATCATATAAGTATTATCGACAATCAGGAATTTATCATGTAATGAAAAATTTATATAATGCGGTCTAAATATATTAATTGGATTAAAGACAAAATAATAAACGTTTGGGTGTGTTTGCGTTGCACTTATAATACGAGCATGTGGCGCTCCAGCTCTGCCATCCAAAATTAGATTAACTCTGACACCACGATCGGCTGCTTTTAAAAGTGCCGCAAAAAAGACATCTTCTGATAATCCCTCATGAGTAATAAACGTAACAAAGAAAATTTCTTCTTGCGCTCTTTCAATAATATTTAAGCGATGATAAAAAGATTCTCTGGCATCTTCTAAAATCATAACTTGTTCTGGAATATGTTCTTCCCCAAAGAAATTGTCCATATTAAATGAATTTCTTAATTCATCGCTAATGTGCAACCGACCAGAATAAGGAAAGGCAACTAAAAAGCAATAGATGAATAAAAACGCTATTAACCCTATAATAGTTCCTCTAAATATTTTTTTTACTCGCCTTTGTCTGTTTTCATTCTCCATAGTTTCTCTCACCTAACTATTCCAAAAAAATTGTTTCTAAAAAAAACACCTTTTATATTTTATAAAAAAATAGGGCATTTGTCAATTATTGTCAGTAATATTAAGAAAAATATTCAGAGAACAATCAAATAAAAATTCTCTGTTTCTATTAAAGGAACAGAGAATATGACTAAATAAGTTTTGACAAAAAATACCTATTAAACCTTTAAAAACATGCCTCACTATTAGTGAAAATATATTAGCTAAAATATTTTTCTTCTTTTAAGGATAAAAAATATTCCAGCAATTGAAACTAATAATGCAGAAGAAATAATAATTATCATAGCCGTAATATTTAAAGCTTCTGGTATTGCATAAAAATAAATTGGCGATGGACTTGAATTTAAGACATTGATATTGTTACCTAAGGCAATAATCGTTATCTCATACTCTCCTGCTTCATTTATATCTAGTTCAAAGGAATTTGTAGTACTTGTGCCAACACTTACGCCATTAATAAAAATTTCAAAATTATCGTGTGTTGAATTCCAGGTCAAAATCCGATTTTCTACAGAAAGATTTGTCGGAGCATTTAGTCTCACTATAGTATATTCATACACAATAGATTCCTCAGAATCTAAAACATCTACATTATTTCCTAAAGCTACTACTGTTAATAAATATACGCCTACATTAGTTAAATCTAACGTAAATGAATTAGAGCTACTTATGCCAACGCTTGCGCCATTGACAAATATTTCAAAGTTATTGTGCGATGATATCCAAGTTAAAACCCCATTTGTGACTGTTAATCCTGTTGGTGAATCAAGTTGTACAATCCGATAAATATAAATTTCTGATGATTCAGAATTTAAGAGATCCGTATCATTTCCTAATGCAACTACCGTTATCTCATACTCTCCGACTAAAGTTAAATTTAAGGCAAATGAAGTCGTTGCGCTTATCCCTACACTAATACCATTAATAAATATTTCAAAATTGTCATGTGATGAAGTCCATGTTAATATTTTATTACTTACTGTTAAATTAGTTGGCGCATCATGTTGTACAATTTGATAAATATAAATAACCGAGGGCTCAGAAGTTAAAATATCTGTATCATTACCAATCGCTACCACTACTATTGAATATTCACCAGTACTATTTAAATTTAAAGTGAAATAGTTTGTTTTACTTGTGCCTACACTAATTCCATTAATAAATATTTCAAAATTATTATGTACGGATATCCAAGACAAAACACCATTAGCGACTGCTAATCCAGTTGGCGCTTCCACTTGAACGATTGAATAATCATAAGCTTTCGAAATTTCAGAATCAGCTATATTTGAATGATTGCTTAAAGCAACTACTGTTATTGAAAAAATTCCTACTTGCTTTAAATTTAAAATGAAAGAGTTTGTTTTACTTGTGCCTACACTAGCACCATCAATAAAAATTTCAAAATTGTTATGTGCTGCTGTCCACGTTAAAATACCATCAACTACACTTAAATTTCTTGGAGTTTCTAATTGCGTAGGCCCCAATCTTTCAATAAGATTATTAAGTTGATTTATGTAATGTTCATGTCGATGTGTCAAAAAATAAATCACATGATTCTTATGTCTATTAAAATTCGCTATTGAAGCCGCAACAGAACCATGGGTTGGGAAACGATTATACATTTCTTCAAGTAAGGGAACATATCTATCTAAAAAAGATTCATGAAGGTTCAATAATCTTACTAAGTCAAAATCCGTTTCTAAAACATACAATGCTCTTTCTCTAAATTTTTCTACAAAAGCTCGATTATTAAAAACATAGAATATATAATTAAAATCATCTGCATATCTTACTTTATTCAAAAGATTCCAAAAACGAGTATCGTTTGGCCTATTTTGCAAACTTACTGTATAATCCATATCGTGAAGTATAAACCGCCAACGTCCATCATTGTTAGGATTATCCGAACTTTCATCCGGATTAATCGCTCTGAAAAGCCGAATGTTATTATGAGGCCAATCAATATTATTAAAAAATGTATTAGCTATTAAATAATCAATAAAATTATCTTCACAAAAATATTTCTCAAATAGGATTCGCCTATTTTCATCTAAACTCAAATCATTATTGCTTACAAAAGTCACTAATTCACTAAACAAAGTTAAGGCGATTGTTTCATTTCCCTCATCAACATCAAAATAATATTCAAAATGATATGGGTTAGGACTCAAAAAACGCAAACTAGCGCTTAAAATCGCAACGTTTCCACGCTCCATATCTAATCGGGTTTCCGCAAAGTCATTATTATTCGTGTGCTCGCGCATTGTTGAAAACCCCCAGAATTCGCCATTAACAAATTTAATGACCAGATTGCTTTCAGCATAGGGAACATTAAGTTCACTAGAAGCCTTTTGAGCAAATGGATCACGCATATGATTCCACCAGAAGCTATTTCCACCATTCCATAAGCGAAAGCGTCTTACATCATTATTACCCTCAAAAATTGGATGAGTAATCGCCCCATTTAACTCACCTCTTGCTAAATGAACATTTAAAGTTCGCTGTGGATAGGCTCTTGTCCCTGAACCGCCTAATGAAGTCGAACCAGGCAAACTAAATTTTCTTTCAAATCCATTATCACCATTTTCAAAATATTCAAAGTTAAATATTCTTCTTCTAGTTGTTGTATCGAAGCGGTCAGCATGATCATAAATATAGATAAACTCATCCATTGGCGCAGTCACTGACATTACAGGAGTATTAGCAAATCGTGTCGCAAAATCTTCATCTATGATATAAGTTGCGGTAAAGGTATCAGTTACTGGTTCGCCATCAACGAAACCTCTGAATCTGAATGAAGTTCCTCTTAAAGTCTCTGCACCTTCAGCTGGAACAACCGTTCCCCATCTTTCAGATAATGATGTAAGTAATGAATCACGCCAGTTTCCTGAGCGGTCAATTACCGCGATATAGCCACTAGCGTCTATTTCACCAGCTACTAAAATATCATTGCCCTCTCTTTCGATAAATCTATCTTCTCCTGAGACTGGTTCAGTACCATCAATTGTAAAATAGATAACTGCCTCAGGAATAGATGGAATCTGGACATTTAAATCAAATGGCTGACTATGGATTCCTGGATTAACAGATAACTCAAATAGAGTAGTTGGTTCTTGTGGCGACCTTGTCGCAAACGTCGCTTTTATTTCTATATTTGGTGTATAGTAAACACCTATAATCAAGAAACTTGTTATTATTAATATTATTTTTTTCATATTTTTATTTTATCTCCTCAATACTTGATAGATGCTTAGTTAAAGAATCATTTCACTAATTCGACACATTTCGACAAAATATTACCATCTTATTATATCATAGCTTTTTTTTAATGCAAGATTTATTCCCATGGGTGTAAATTTTTTCGGCGGGATACTGCTTCTATCAACTCGATTTTAATCAAAATATAAAACAAACTTGACAAAGAGAAACTTTTTTGATAGAATATGCATATAATAAACTATAAATCTGAGCAGGCGAGTGCTAAGCACTGGGGCCGGGCTGCGAAAGTGGCAATAGGTAAATAATCTACCTGTGGGACAGTATGACTAAAAATAGTCAAAACTATGTCCGCAGGTTTTTTTTATGTGAAACGTGCGGAAAAAATAAGGGGAATACTAATGGAAAAATCAAAAATAGCTTCAAGAAGTGCGCGTTTAATTATTAAAGTTTCAATCGTTAATATTACTGTTAATCTAATATTAACAATCTTAAAAATGATTTTTGGATTCTTTTATGGTAATTTATCGGTTATTTCTGATGCTCTACATTCTGCCTCAGATTTAGCGACTTCTTTCTTAATAATCATAATTGTCTTTATTTCCAGTCCAAAAGCTGATAAAAAACACAATTATGGTCATGAAAAAATTGAATCGCTTGCGACACTATTTATCGCTTGTTTTTTAGCTTCACTAGGCGCATTTTTAATTTGGCAAGGTGTATCAGGTATCATTTCGCCTGTTTATGCTGAAATTAATTTTTATTTGATTGGCGTAACCGTATTATCGCTTGTTTTTAAAGAAGGATTATTTTGGTTTGGAATACATTATGCAAAAAAACTAGACTCAGAAATTCTTAAGGCTGATGCTTGGCACAGCCGCTCTGATAGTTTATCTTCGGTAGCTGTTCTTATAGGATTAATTGCGACTCACTTTATCGGCAATAATATAGCAGAAAGCATTGTCGTCTTAATTATTTCTTTATTTATCCTTAAAGTTGCTTTTGGTATTTTTAGGACTGCAGTAAATCAATTAACTGATAAGGCTGTTAATGATGATATTTACAATAAAATAAAAGAAATATCCTCGCAAGTAATTGGTGTTAAAGCAATTGACAACTTAAGAACAAGGATGTTCGGAAGTTCTATTTATGTTGATATTGAAATAGCTGTTGATGGTTCCTTAACTGTTAATGAATCACATGCAATAGCTGAACATGTTCATGACAAACTTGAATCTTCTGTTGATTTAAGGATTAAACATTGCACTGTCCACGTTAATCCTATTAATGAAAATAATTAAAAAACACTTTCTGATTTCGAAAGTGTTCATTCATAAATTATATTCTAAATTAAATACATTTTAAAGGAATAATATTATTAGTTTTGTCAATCGAAATAATGTCTTTAGCTAAATTACCCGCCCTCACTAATAGGCATTTGCAATCTTTCCAAAGCCTTGAAATTTTTAGAAGCAGTATTTCCCGGATTACTGTTTTTTTTGTTTTTAGGAATTTCTATTTTCATCAAGCATATGCAAGAATTTTGCTCAAAATCATTCTCAAAATTACAGTTTTATTTGCTTTATCTAGAACGTTTTCTAAAAGGAAAAAAAGTTTAAATTAATCCTTGTTTTTAC
>WRBM01000022.1 GCA_009784525.1 Erysipelotrichales bacterium
TAAGAAAAGAAGGTTATAATATTTTAATTAACGATCATTGCGTTTTTTTTCATCTTTGAAACATATAATAATATGTGAATATTATCAATTTTTCTGATATAAAAACGCAAAAATATGTTATAATTATAGGTGATAGTTTTGGAGAATAAGGTTAAAAGAGGCATTAACGCCTTGCTATTTGGTTTGATTTCTATTTTAGCGGTAGAAGTATTAAAGCCTTATTTTTTATTTAATATCTATTTTCTTTATTTTTTAATTGTAATTTTTTTAATAAACTATCTTTTTTTGAAGAATAAATATTGGTTTATTATTTATCTTTTATTTCTTTTAAGTATTTTATTCTTAAGAAAAGAAATTGAGGCAGGTTATTCGTTTAGCTTTAGCTATCTTCGGATAATGTTTAAATATATGTTTAGAAATCTAACGGTATTTATTAACTTTTGGGGAAACATAATCCTCTATATGCCTTTAGCCTATTATATTTATAAAAAGATACGCTGGCACACGCTTTATCTTTTGTTTATAGTGCTAGTCATTATTGAGTCTGCCCAATACTTTTTAGGTCTAGGCATCTTTGATGTAGTGGATATTTTATTAAATTTTACAGGAATTATAGTAGTCTGTATCTGGATGAGGTTTATTTGCTTATGGAAAAACAAGAAACTGAAAGAAACGAAGGTCCCGAAGAGCGAGACGTAAATGAGAAAAAAACGGAAGAGGCAATGGGAGAAATATTAAAGATGCTTAATGATAATAAGTCAAAAAGCGGAGCTTATTTTATTCTTACGCCATTTTTATTTCCGAATCGATTTTTATCAATGCTAATCTTTTATTTAATTAATTTTGTAGTAATCTTTGCGCTTACTGGTTTATTTGGTATCCGTTCATTTAATAACATTACAGAGATTGCTTTGTTTACTTTACATATTTCTGTAGCTGATTTATTCTTTATTGTTATTTTATTTGCCTATTTCCGCTCTATAATTATTAAGTCTTTAGGAGCAGCACCGACTCTTTTATCTTTTTTAACGGTCACAATCTACTCTTCAATTGCTTATTCAGAGCATTTTAATAATTTATCACATTTATTATTTTTTGTCTTTGCGTTTATTGTTTTAAGAACAATGCTTACAAATATGGTAAGGCGCTATTATTTCCTTTACAGAATGAAAAGAGGAAGAAAATGAGTAAATTGACAGTTGCTAAAATGGCTGATGATTTAAAGCTTAAGATTCGTGCAGGTGCTCAAGGCGTATTTAAAGAAATAAGATCAAGTAATATCACAAGACCTGGTTTGGAGTTTTCAGGTTTTTTTGATTGTTATGAAAAGGATTATATCCTTTATATCGGTCATAAAGAAATGACTTATTTTGCTAAACTTTCACCTAAAGTTCAGGAAGAAAGACTACATTTGATTTTTAGTGCTTTACCACCGGTGATAATTTTTAATCATAGCACCAAAATTCCGGATATGTTTATTAGTTATGGCAATCAATATTCAGTAACAATCTTAAAAGACGAATCAAAACGTTATGAATTAGTTAGTAAAATTCATGTTTATCTTTTGGAAAAATTAGCTAAACGAATTCCGGTGCATGGCGTTTTAATTGATATAAACGGTCTAGGTACACTGATTATTGGTCAAAGCGGTATTGGTAAAAGTGAAGTTGCTTTAGAACTTATCAAGCGAGGTCATCAATTGATTTCTGATGACAGAGTTGATATTTATCAAAAGGAAGTTGGCATTTTAATTGGTGAAGCTCCGGAAGTTTCTAGGCGTTATCTAGAGATTCGTGGTGTTGGTATAGTTGATGTTATTAATATGTTTGGCGTTTCTTCATTCAGGGAAAATAAAAAGGTTCGCTTAGTTGTAGAGCTCGTTAAGTGGAATGATCAAATGGATTATAAAAGATTGGAATTTACAAATCAGACTATCAAATATTTCGATACTGAAATTCCGATATTAAAAGTTCCTGTTTCGCCGGGAAGAAACTTAGCGGCGATTGTTGAAGCCTGTGCTTCTAATCAAAAGTTAAAATACTTAGGTTATAATGCCTATGAGGCTTTTACGGAAGCCATAGATCAATTGATTAAGACGAATATGGAGGAGAATAATGATGTTTCTTAGTATATCCCAAAATTTTGAAATTTTTGGTTTTTCTATTGCTTGGTATGCAGTAATAATCTTATCGGGTATCATTATGGCTGGTATTATCGGTGTTAGGGAAGGTGTCAGATTAGGTATTCAAAGAAATGATATTCTTGATGGACTATTATATTGTTTGCCTTTAGCAATTTTAGGGACTCGTCTTTATTATGTCATCTTTAATTTTGATCGTTTTGGTTTTGATATTCTTTATATGCTTGGTTGGGACCGGCATAATGGACGTTTTGCTTTAGAAGGATTAGCAGTTCATGGTGGTATTATTACCGCAGCTATTTTTGTCTTTTTTTACTGTAAGCGCCGAAAAATTGATCGTTGGCGAGCTTTAGATATCTTAGCTCCAAGTTTACTGGTAGGTCAAATTATTGGTCGTTGGGGAAATTTTATCAATCAGGAAGCTCATGGTCCAGCAACATCCAGAGCAGTACTGGCTCGTTTTATGCCAAACTGGATGGTTGAACAAATGCGCATTGGTGGTGTCTATTATCATCCAACTTTTCTTTATGAAAGCGTCTGGAATCTTGTTGGTCTTGTCGCAATCATTATTCTACGTCGAACTAAATTAATTAAACTTGGTGATATTTTCCCGCTTTATTTGATTTGGTATGGGTTAGGCAGAGGACTTTTGATTGAGCCATTTAGAACCGATCCTTTAATGCTTTTTGGAGTAATCAGAGTTAATGTAATGATTTCTTTGTTAATGTGTGCTATTGGTATAGCGGTATTAATTATGAAAAGAAAAGGTTGGCCAGATCCAAAATATTTTCCAGAACAAATGCTTTATATTGATGCTTTAGAGGAGAAAGAAGATGGAAGTAAACACGCTTATATTTGATCTTGATGGTACTTTAATCGATACTAATGAACTAATAATTGAAACATTCAGAAGAACTTTTTTAGAATTTTATCCTGATAATATTCCTTCCAGAACAGAAATCATCGAATTTATTGGTCCGACATTAGTAAGTACTTTTAGTAAATATGCTATTAATGTTGAGGATATAGCCGATTTAGTTGCTTATTATCGTAAGGTAAACAGAGAATTGTCGTCTGAGTATATTAAGGTTTTTCCGGGAGTTACAGAAGCTTTAAAGATTTTACAGAATCAAAAATATAATCTGGCAATTTTAACGTCTAAACAAAGTGATGTGGCTAAAGAAAACTTAATTTTTACGGGACTTGATAAGTTTTTCCCGGTTATAGTCGGTTGTGATCACTGCCAAAATCATAAACCAGATCCTGAAGGGGTCTATCAGGTTTTGAATTTTTTTCCTGATCATAAAGGCGCATTGATGATAGGTGATAATGACTCTGATATTCTTTCAGGTAAAAATGCTGGTTTAAAAACGGTATTTGTCAACTGGAGTATCAAAGAGTTAGGTACGCCTACGGATTATCGGATTAACACTATGAATGAATTATTGGAAATTATCAAAGAATCATGAGCTTTGCGAAAGAATGTAAAGATGAGATAATTGAGGGGCTAATTTTAAAAGATTGTTGTGAGAAAACTTTTTTAGCTTATTTCAGTAATTATTTTAAGTTAAAAGATAATCATTATTATTACTCCTACTATAATCAGGAACTTTTAAAAAAACTTGCTGATATTTTAAATAGTTATTATCAGATAGAGGCAATAATTAAAAAAAATGAAGTGCTTATTTCAGAGAATGACTTCATAAAAATTAGTGGAGAACAACTCCAGAGAAACTGTTGTAAAACAACACTTTTAAAAAGTGCTTTTTTGCATAGCGGAACCATCACTAAACCAAAAATGGAGCTTAAAGGCAATAAAAGAAACAATTATCATTTAGAAATTATCACAAGGCCAGAAGAAGGAAAAATTTTACAGCGAATTTTTAATCAACATGACCAAATCAATGCGGTTTTAACTTCAAGGCGTAATAACCTCATCTTATATATAAAGAATAAAGAAGATATTTCTGGCTTTTTAAAATTATCCGGAGCTATTTCTCAGGCCTCTTATCTGGAAGAAGTAATTATTTCACAGTTAGCTAGAGCTAAAGCGGCGAGAAAGACTAACTGCGTAATGTCTAATGATTATAAAGCGACGACGGCGGCTAATAGGCAAATCAAAGAGATTCAATATATCAAAAAAAACCTCCCAAGTGAAGTGGAGGTTCCTGAATCGATAGTTGAACTGATGGAAATCAGGCTCAAACATCCAGATAAGAATTTAAATGAACTTTGTGATCTTTATTCAAAGCGCAATCAGGATGTGAGTAAGTCATGTTTAAATCATCGCTTTCGAAAAATTAGTAGGTATTACAAAATAGCTTTAGAAGCTACAACCACTCATCAGAATCAAAAAAGTCATTGATGTTTGAGTTCAAAGCGCGGATAATCCGGTCAAGATTAATAAAAGTAATATTCTTTTCTGCTCTTTCGATTTGACCGATATATGTACGATGCAATTCTGCCAACTCCGCTAATTCTTCTTGTGAATAGCCACGGGCTTGTCTAAGAGAGCGAATTCTTTGGCCTAGCATTTTACCTACTTGGCGATTTTTATCAGAACGCATTATGTTCACCTCGTTTATTAAAATTGTATAAAATTGCTTTAATTATAGCAACATACTATAAATCGCATGACCTAAAAAAAGACAAAAAATGCCTGAAAGAAAAAGCTAGTTTGCTAAAAACAGCTTTTTTCTTTCTATAAATTATAGCATATTACCTTGAATAACGAGCTCTCTGATGTCTTCTTTCTGATAATGATGTTAAGGCAATAACACCTGATAAGCCAATAATCGTATAAAGAATTCTTGTTAGAAATGTCATCTCACCAAAGAGAAATTCAATTAAGTTAAAAGAGAATAAACCAATCATTCCGAGGATGACAGCCCCAATTATAGCGATTACTAAAACTAACTTTTGAAAGATACTCATACTTTTCATCTCCTTTTACTTATTATTTTGGGATTTATCTGCTAATTTATGCATAAAAGAATTTTCCGGCACATATTTATTACTAGAAAAAAATTTATGAGGTGAATGTGTGAGAAAGATTTTTAGCATAGCGTTATTAGTGGTGGGATTAGGATTCCTTTATGGCTGTTCGCGTGAAAATGTGAATGATACAGATTTTGTCCGCAATTTAGGTGAGAAAGTTAACCAGATGACAGAGTACAGGGTCGATGCGGTTATGGAAATCGTTAAGGAAGAAGAAGGTTCAGTTATCTATGATTTAGTAATTGAGTTCATGAACCCTGATTTCTATAAGATAACACTTAGAAATCGCGAAAATAATAATTTGCAAGTAATTCTTAAAAACGAAACAGGTGTGTTTGTTTTAACTCCAGCATTAAACAAATCATTCCGCTTTCAAAGTGATTGGCCAAACAATTCAAGCCACGCTTATTTACTACAATCAGTGCACAGAGATTTAATCAACGATTCTAACAGTGTTATAACTAGTGATTCAAGACATTTTTTCGCTGAAAGTCGAGTTAACCATAAGACAAATAATAGATTAGTATCACAAAGAGCTATCTTTGACCGTAACACACTTTTACCAAGAGAAGTAACGGTATTTGACTCAAGTCGCGAGGCAGCGCTTATAGTAACTTTTGGCGTCTTCAATGAAACACCTGGTCTATCAAGAACGGACTTTGATTTAGAAAGAACTAATTTGACTGCTCGCTTGGAATTAGGAGAAGGTTCGGCTAATTTCACTGAAAGAGAAATCTTAATGCCTGGATATGTTCCGGCTGGTGTATTCTTAGAATCACAAACTACAACTGAAACAAAATCAATCAAGTTTTTCGATGGTGAATTAAGCTTTACTGTCGTTCAGGAGTTCCGTGAGACTTCACCAATCTTATCAACCGCTAGATTATTTGGCAACCCAGTAATGTTATACCAAACTGTTGGTGCGGCAACTGCAAACAGCTTAACTTGGTTCCATAATGGAATTGAATATATGATTTTCTCAACGATTTTACCACTTGAGGAAAAAATCAGAATTGCAAATTCATTTATTTTTGGTCTAGAAACTTAATTTTAATTTAAATCCCTTTTTAATAAAGAGGGATTTTTTCTCGTATTGCTCTAAAGTTTCCTAAGAAAATGTTCGAAGATAGTGTATAGCTTAGATAACAAACGAAAATCATGGTTTTTAAAAGATTTTACTTGACTTTTCCCTTAATTTTCGGTATGATATTAAGTACAGTCTAAATAGAAAAGAAACATGACTAAATAAAGAATATTTTATAGTATGGGAGCTGTTTTTTAATGGCAAGGGTTATTCAGAAAAAGAAAAAAGTTAATATCAATATTCCAGTTCGATTGATTTTCGATATTATTTTAGCTGTTACGGCTTTAATTATTGTTGGCTTATTGGTTCACCGGTATTTCTTTACAGAGGCAGAAGAACGTGTTCAGCGTTTATTCAGAGACTGTGAAGCTTGTCAACCATTTTTAATTGAGAATATTTATACAAGGAATGCTATGGGACAAGTTGGAGGTCCGGGCCTGGAAGGTTTTTTAAATGATTCTGAACTTGGAGAATTTGAAGAAAATGAAATTATCATTTTTATCTTCAATTCGGATCTAAGTGTCTATACAGAGGAAATCCGCGAGTTTATTACTGAAGGTTGGGATGAAATCCGTTATCGGGATCAATATCTTAAAGCGCTGATTGTGAGACACATCATTCAGCTTAACCGTGATGTAGATGGAAATCCAGTTACGAGAATTGTTTTAATTGATATGTTTGGTAATGAAGCATTTTTAGGGCAGACAGTGCCAATGACTAATTATTTATTACGCAGAGATTCACTTATTGCTTTACAAATTACGATTAACGATTCACAAAGATTGCCAGAATATAATCAACGTTTTGAATTTAGTGGTAATGCTAACTTTACTCACCAATATCAGAACCTCAATTCGCATCTTTATGAAATGGCTTATAATAATGATCTTTTGCCAAGAGCAGCTTCTGAGATAGTTATGCCATTAATCAAGAGTGAAGAAAAAGAGGCTTATTTATAAAAAATAAAAAGGGGAGCAGTCCTCTTTTTTGCTGAAAGGAAAGTAGTTTATGGAGTATATTAACGATGAATTAATTAAAAAAATAGCAGATGAACAAGGGATTAAAACTAATCAGGTTGTTGCTGTTTTAGAGCTTTTAAAGGAAGGTAATACCGTTCCTTTTATTGCTCGTTATCGGAAAGAAAAAACCGATGGTCTCGATGAAGAGGATATTAGAGCAATCGAAAAAGCTTATGAGTATGGAGAACAGCTCAATAAGCGTAAAGAAGATGTTATCCGTTTAATTGATGAGAAAGGTCTTTTGACTGATGAATTAAGGGCTCAAATTGAAAACTCGACTAAGCTAGTAGAAATCGAGGATTTATACCGTCCTTTCAAAGAAAAGAAAAAGACTAAAGCGACAGAAGCAATTAAAAATGGTCTTGAACCACTTGCTAAGTTAATGTTAACTTTTCCGCTTGAAGGAACTTTAGAAAGCATCGCAATACCTTATATCAATGAAAATGTATTGACTTGGGAAGATGCCATTCAGGGAGCCAAATATATTATTGCGGAAATTATTAGTGATAATGCGGAGTATCGTAAACATTTACGTTTTGAAATGACTAAAGAAGGTTTAGTTGTTACAAAAATTAAGAAAAATGCTAAAGATGAACTTAAAACTTATGAGAATTACTATGAGTATCAAGAACGCATTAAAACTATTAAACCACATCGGATTTTAGCCGTTAATAGAGCTGAAAATGAAAGTGTTGTTGGCGTTAGTATTTCTTACGAACAAGCCTTATTTAGTAAATATTTACAAAAACAAATTATCTTCAATCATAATTCATTTGTTGTATTAAGTATAGTTGAAGCAATCGATGACTCAATTAAGCGTTTGATTTATCCGTCTGTTGAAAGAGAAATCAGGGCTGAACTGACTGAGGCAGCAGAAATCCAGGCAATTGAAATATTTTCAGTTAATCTAAAAAATTTGCTTTTAACACCACCGATGAAAGGTAAAGTCGTACTTGGTGTTGACCCAGCTTATCGGACGGGCTGTAAATTAGCTGTTGTCGATCAGACTGGTAAGGTTTTGGCTAAAGATGTTATTTATCCTCATGAGAAATATAAAGGTGAAAATCTTAGTCCGGAACGGGTTATAACTGCTAAAGATAAAGTTAAAAAAATGATTTCTAAGTTTAAAGTAGAAATTATTGCGATTGGTAATGGTACTGCAAGTCGGGAAACAGAAACATTTATTTCTAATATTATCAAAGAAATCAATGATAAAGTTTATTATCTGATTGTCAGTGAAGCAGGGGCTTCTGTTTATTCAGCTAGTGAATTAGCTAGAGAAGAATTTCCTGATTATGAAGTTGAAGAAAGAAGTGCTGTTAGTATTGCCAGACGTCTTCAGGATCCTTTAAGTGAATTAGTTAAAATCGATCCAAAGTCAATTGGTGTTGGTCAGTATCAGCATGATGTTACACAAAGTAAACTAACAGACTCATTAGACTTTGTTGTTCAAAATGCCGTAAATAGTGTTGGTGTTAATGCTAATACAGCATCAAAGGCGCTTTTACAGTATGTTTCTGGTCTTAATAAGGGTGTTGCGGAAAATCTTGTTAAATATCGTGATGATATCGGCGGCTTTAAAAATCGCCAACAACTGAAAAAAGTGCCAAAGTTAGGTAGTAAAACCTATGAGCAGGCTATTGGATTCTTAAGAATTCCAGAAGGTACAGAAGCTCTGGACATTACTTCAATTCACCCAGAGAGTTATGAAATTGCTAAAATGATTATGATTGATTTAAGTATTGCATCTGAAATGTTTGGAACGCAAGCAATTAAAGAAATAATCGATAAAGCAGATAAAAATCAGTTAATGACAAAATATAATATCGATAAATTTACGTTAAGTGATGTTTTAGATGCTTTTGCTAGCCCACTTCGTGATCCGCGAGATTCTTTAGATAAACCAATCTTAAGAAGCGATGTTTTAAACATTGAAGATTTACAGGAAGGTATGGAATTGCATGGAACTGTCCGCAATGTTGTTGATTTCGGGGCCTTTGTTGATTGTGGTTTGAAGAATGACGGGCTTGTTCATATCTCCAAAATCTCTAACAATTACATCAAACATCCAAGTGATGTCTTAAGTGTTGGTGACTTAGTTAAGGTTTATGTTTTAAGCGTTGATGTAGCAAAACAAAAAGTTGGCTTAACGATGATTAAAAATTCTAATTAAATAAAGATGAAAATGATTAGCGCTTTCTTTGTAGTTTTATCTTGAAATTTGTTGCGCAAAAGTATATAATATTAATGTTGTGTAAAAATACATTTATCTAGGAGGAAACATGAGTAAAAAAGTATTAAAATCAATGGATGGTAATGAAGCAGCAGCTTGGGCATCATATGCTTTTACCGAAGTAGCAGGGATTTATCCGATTACACCTTCTTCACCAATGGCGGAATATACTGACGAATGGGCTTCAAATGGAATGAAAAACCTATTCGGCATGCCAGTTAAAATTGTTGAAATGCAAAGTGAGGCTGGGGCAGCGGGAACTGTACATGGTTCTTTACAAGTCGGAGCTTTAACAACAACTTATACAGCAAGTCAGGGATTATTATTAAAAATTCCTAACATGTATAAGATTGCCGGTCAATTATTACCGGGTGTAGTTCATGTTAGTGCTAGAAGTCTTGCGGCACAAGCTTTATCAATCTTTGGTGACCACCAAGACGTTATGGCTTGTCGTCAGACAGGTTTTGCGATGCTTGCGACTGGTTCAGTCCAGGAAGTTATGGATTTAGGTGGGGTTGCTCACTTAGCTGCAATCAAAGGAAGAGTTCCGTTCTTACATTTCTTTGATGGTTTCCGTACTTCGCATGAAGTTAATACAATTGAAGTAATGGATTATAAAGTATTTGATCGCTTATTAGACAAAAAAGCAGTAGAAGCCTTCAGAAAAAATGCTTTGAATCCAAATTCACCAAAAACTCGTGGTTCGGCACAGAACGATGACGTTTATTTCCAAACAAGAGAACTTCAAAATACTTTCTATGAAGCAATTCCGGATATTGTTGCGAAATATATGAAAGAAATTTCTAAAGTAACAGGCAGAAATTATGCGCCATTTGTTTATTATGGTGCACCTGATGCGACTGATGTTGTTATCGCGATGGGTTCTTCAACAGAAGCTATCAGAGAAACAGTTGATTACTTAGTTGCTAAAGGTAAAAAAGTCGGATTACTTGCCGTTCATTTATATCGTCCGTTTTCGATTAAGTATTTTCTTGAGCAATTACCAAAAACTGTTAAGAAAATTGCTGTTCTTGACCGTACTATTGAGCAAGGTTCAATTGGAGAACCATTATTCCTTGATGTTAAAGCAGTTTTCTATGGTAAAGAAAATGCACCTAAAATTATCGGTGGTCGTTATGGATTAAGTAGTAAAGATACTACACCTTCAATGATTAATGCAGTATTTGCTAATCTTGCTGGCGAAATGAAAGATGGCTTCACTGTTGGTATTATCGATGACGTTACTTTCAAATCTTTAGATGTTAAAGAAATTATCGATGTTTGTGATCCAGATACTACAGAATTATTATTCTTTGGATTAGGTTCTGACGGAACAGTTGGTGCTAGTAAAAATACAATCAAAATCATTGGAGAAAATACTAGTCTTCGTGGACAAGCTTATTCTTCATATGACTCTAAAAAATCTGGTGGTGTAACAAGAATGCACCTACGTTTCGGTAAAAATCCGATTCGTTCAACTTACTTAGTTGGTCAGCCGCATTTCGTTTCTTGTTCAACTGACTCATATCTTGATAAATACGATATGATCAAAGGACTTCGTAATGGCGGAACGTTCTTACTTAATACAGTTGTAAAACCAGAAGATATCGAAGCATTCCTTCCTAATAAAGTTAAAAAACAACTTGCTGAGAAAAACGCAAAATTATATATCATCAACGCTGTTGATTTAGCAGCTAAAATTGGTTTAGGAAGAAGAATTAATACTATTATGCAAAGTGCTTTCTTCCAGTTAAGCGAACAAATCATGCCTTATGCCGAAGCTAATAAACTAATGAAAGTATATGCTGAAAAAGCTTATGCTAGAAAAGGTGAAAAAGTTGTTCAGCAAAACTATGATGCGATTGATGCCGGTAAAGATGGTTTAGTAAAAATTGAAGTTAAAAAAGAATGGGCTAAGCTTACTGTAGAAGCTAAAGCTAAAAAAGTTGGTCCGGATTTTGTTAAGAATATCGCTTCTGTCGTTAACGCGATTGAAGGTGATACATTACCAATGAGCGTCTTCAAAAAATACGATGATGGTCATATGGTTAATGGATCTTCAGCTTATGAAAAACGCGGAATCGCTAATGAAGTTCCAGTTTGGGTTGAACACAACTGTATCCAATGTAATCAATGTGCATTTGTCTGCCCTCACTCTTGTATCCGTCCGTTTTTAGTATCAGAAGAAGAGGCTAAGAAAGCTCCTAAAGGTTCTACTTACTTAAAGCCAATTGGTAAAGGTTTAGAGAACCATCAATATACTTTACAAGTTTCTACATTAGACTGTACAGGTTGTGCTGTTTGTTATAATGTATGTCCGGCTCCTAAAGGTAAAGCTTTAGAGTTAAAACCAATCCATGGTGAATTAGCTAAAGGTTCACAACAAGTTGCGGATTACTTCTATAACAATGTTTCTTATAAAACAGAACTTACAGGTACTGCAAACGTTAAAAATTCACAGTTCGCTCAGCCTTTATTTGAGTTCTCTGGCGCTTGTGCGGGTTGTGGAGAAACAATTTACATCAAACTCTTAACACAATTATTTGGTGATCGCGTAATGATTGCTAACGCTACAGGTTGTACTTCAATCTATGGTGGATCTTACCCAGCTACGCCATTTACAACTAACAAAGAAGGACGCGGACCTGCTTGGGCAAATTCATTATTTGAAGATAATGCCGAGTTTGGATTCGGAATGCAATTAGCTTTCGAAACAATCCGTGATCGTATCCAGACAATCATGAGCGATAATCTTGATAAAATGCCAGCTGACTTAAAAGCGGCTTGCCAAAACTGGATTAAAGTTCGTAATTTTGGTGAAGAGTGTAATGCGGCTACTAAAGTACTTATTTCAGCTTTAGAAGGCGTTAAAGAAGAATACGCTAAAACTTTACTTGATTTAAAACAATACTTTATCAAACTTTCTCCGTGGATTATTGGTGGAGATGGTTGGGCTTATGACATCGGTTATGGTGGATTAGACCATGTTATCGCTAATAATCTTGATGTTAATATCTTAGTTGTTGATACAGAGGTTTATTCTAACACTGGTGGTCAGTCTTCAAAAGCTGCCCGTGAAGGATCTATCGCTAAATTTACAGCTTCAGGTAAAGCTGACAAGAAAAAAGATTTAGCAGCAATTGCGATGAGTTATGGGCATGTTTATGTTGGACAAGTTTGTCATGGAGCAAGCCAAGCGCAAATGTTAAAAGTCTTCAAAGAAGCTGAAGAGTTTAAAGGACCATCAATCATTATTGCTTACTCACCTTGTATCGCTCATGGAGCAAAAGGTGGAATGGAGTATTCTCACGAACAGTCTAAATTAGCTAACCAATGTGGATACTGGCCGATTTTCCGTTATGACCCTCGTCTTGAGCCACAAGGGAAAAATCCTTTCCAACTTGATGATGCTAAAGCGCCAAATTGGGATAAATATCGTGATTTATTGATGAGTGAATCTCGCTACTCACAATTACATATTATTAATCCTGATCATGCGGAAGAATTATTGGAAGCGAACATGAAAGATGCGCGTAGACGTTACAAAATGTACTTACGTTACCAAGCAATGGATTTCTCTAACATCGAATAAATTTTTAAAAACAGCCGAAATTAATTTTAAGGCTGTTTTTTAACTATTTTTTGCGAAAATAAAAAAAATATAGTTGATTTTAAAATATTTGTGATATAATATTATATGTCACTTTGAGGGTGTTTTTTTAATTATGAAAAGTAAAATTATTTTAATATGCGAAGTTTGTCTTTCCAGGAATTACACTAAACAAAAAAGTAATGACTCGCTCAAGCGTCTGGAAATCAAAAAATTCTGCAAGACTTGCAATAAGCACACAGTGCATAAGGAAAGCAAGTAATCCGTTAATAAGCATAGGAGGCTTTAACAATGGCAATAAAAGAAAAACCAGATACAAAACAAAACAAATTGCTGGAAATATTAGGTAAGGAATATAAATGGGAAAACTATTTACTTTTAGTAGTTGCGCTTGTTGCTTTAGCTTTGGCAAGTATGATTTTGCTTGGCGAGCTAGTTCCAAACGTTGATTTTCCGATTATTGGTTCTTATCCAAATTTATTTGCGTGGGTTCTGATGGGAGTTTCCGTATTTGGCTTATTATTGGTTTTAATTCCTTTTTTAAAGCCAGTTTATCCAGAGTTTGCAAAAATTACCTGGGCTTCAAAAAAAGAATTTATTGATAACTCAATTCGTGTTTTTGTCTTTATAATTATCCTTGCAATTTTCTTCTTATTGTCTGACATCTTAATCCGTGCTGTTGTGGATGCTATCGGGTGGCGCTCGTGAGTAATCAGCGTCGCTGGTATATAGTTCAGACTTATTCGGGATTAGAAAACTCAGTTAAAGATGATTTATCACGTCGAATTGAAAGCATGGGTATGAGTAATCTAATATTTGAAATTGTTATTCCTGAAGAAAGTTATGTCGAAGTTAAAGCTGACGGAACGCAAAAAGATAAAGTTCGTAAAATGTTTCCAGGATATTTATTTGTAGAAATGATTGTTACAGAAGAATCTTGGTTTATTGTCCGTAATACTCCAAAAGTTACTGGATTTCTTGGTTCGAGTGGTGGTGGTACAAAACCGGTGCCTTTACCGCCAGAAGAAATTAATGCAGTATTGGAGAAAATCGGCATGCTAGTTAAGCCAATTTATGATTTTCCGGTTGGTTCGCAACTTAGAATTATTGAAGGACCATTTAATGGTCAGATAGGTGAAGTTGTCAGTGTTTCACAGGAGAAGCAGTTAGTTACTGTTTTAATTGAAATGTTTGGACGTCGCACTCCATCTGATTTTGGTTTCCTGCAAGTAGAAAAAATCTAAAATAAACCGTAAATTTGGATAACCATTTTTACGGTTTTTATTTCGAAAATAACAAAAGAGGTGCTTTTTATGAAAAACTCAAAATGGTTAGTAGTTAAAGAGATGTTATTCGCCTATCTGGCAGTTTCTAAAATTTTCTACTGGTTAAATTATTTCGCTGATATGCAAGTCGGAGAAACTGGTGGCGCTATTTTAGAAAGAATTCTAAATCAGGATATCATAATAATTGCGAGTGTAATTATTTTCTTTTTTTTGGAAAAATTTATTTACATGAAAAAGAATTCCAAATATGATAATATCATCACAACTATCAAGCTTTATAGCGCAGCTTATATTGCTTTAATTGGCTTTTTGTATCTTTATTTATTGATTTTAAGTTTGTTTTTGCCAATTGAGTTTCCAGATTTTTGGACAACAGTTGGCTCCAGTATGCTCGGTTTTGTGGTTATTGCTTTTCTTTTAAATATAAAATACGCATTGAAATTCAAAAAAGTTGAAGACAAGAATATTGACGATAAACTAACAATGCTTGAGGTCTTATTAAAAGATGGGATCTTAAATCAGGAGGAGTTTAATCAAAAGAAGAAAATGTTACAAACAGTATAGTCAAGCAATGGAAACTATCTATTAGTTTTTTGATAGAAGTACATTTATGACCTTGAAAAGTTTCTATGATCAGTAAAAATATTAAAGAATATTTCTTGAAAAAGCGAAAGTATTTTGATGTCCAAAATAAAATTTCTCGCAAAAGTATCTGTCTTTTCTTGACAAAGAGTTCTTTTCATTATAAAATTATAATATAATGCTTTTGATAAGCAAAAAAAGGGGAAAACAATGATACGAATTCTAACTGATAGTTCTTCAGGCTTTACTTTAGACGAGGTAAAGAAATACAATATTGAAATGATGTATATACCAATTAATTTTGATGGTACTGAATATTTGGATCAAAAAGAACTCTCTACAGATGAATTTTATGTAAAACTTACTACAAGTAAAAACTTACCAAAGACCTCAGCGATAAATCAAATTTTATTTGAGGATGTATTTAGTGAAGCTAAAGCAAAAGGCGATGAATTAATTGTCTTGTCACTTGCTAAAGAACTTTCAATTACTTATGATCAAGCTGTAAGAGCAAAAGAAGCAGTAGGCTACGATAAGATTCATTTAATCGACACTAGCGCTGTTGCGCCGGCTTTGATTGCACTTGTCTTAGAGGCAGTTCGGATGCGTGATGAAAAGAAATCCGCAAAAGAAATTGTTACTGAAGTGGAAAAGCTTGTAAAAAGAGTTAACTTATATGCCTATGTTGATACATTAAAATATTTACGTGCTGGCGGCCGTATATCAGGTGCTTCAGCGATGATTGGTACGATGTTAAGCATTAAACCACATTTATATATGATTAATGGTAAATTAGAAAGTTACGCCAAAAGCCGTGGCCTGAAAAAAGCGCAGGCACACTTATTATCACAATTAAAAGAACAACCTGTTGATTTTTCGATGCCTATTTATTTTGCACATACAAATAATGTCGCAGAATGTGATAAGCTAAAGCAAGAGGCAATCGCAGAACATAAATTCGCAGATACTGGTACTTGGGCTATCTCCGCAACCGTAGCAACACATGCAGGACCTGGGGCCGTAGCTATTGTCTTCTTCACTAAATAATAAGTAAAAAGGATGAGATTGCTTTCATCCTTTTGTTTTCTTTATTCCTTTGTAAAACCTTCAACAATAACTACAACTACGCCACTTAAAAGTGCCGCAACCAGAAAAGTTACCCAGTTGATATGCCATAAATCCAATGTGAAACCTAATGTTAGATAAACCGCAATCGCAATCATCCAAATCGCAGCGCATAAAGTGCCTATGATTTTTTCACGATGTTTCTTTTTTTCAGATTTTACTTTAGATGCGCCTGATTCTTTTAAATATCTTTTGTCATAGTTGCTCCAAAGTGATCCGTAAATAATGAAAATAGCTACAGCGATGATAATCAGTGTAAAGAAGATACTGACACCAAGAATTGCCATGTTTGTTTCGTCAAAACGCTCTGAAACGGCAACTATACTGATTGGAGATAATATGCAAAGCATTACCCCGATAGAGATTGCTAAAGAAAGTTTCTTACCTTGTTTTAAAATATTAGCAGAGGGTTCTTTATCCTCAATCGATTTAACCATGCCTGCATAAGTACATATAGGTGCACCTATAGCGACAAAAGCTAAAAAGATAGGAACATATCTATCATGATAAATATCTAAATAATCCATTATTACCATTGTTACTACGCCGATTAAAATGATACCAACACCAAGTGCAATCATTAGAATAAACTTGATTGACATTATTTTATCTTCTTCATAGTTAATATGGTTTTGGCCATCTATTGTTTGACTATTTATTCGGCGACCGCTTAATAGCTCATCAACTGTTATATTAAAGATTTTAGCGATTGGGATTAATTGTTGAGTTTCTGGCATCGTTTCTCCGGTTTCCCATTTTGAGACAGCTTTATTTGTTAAATCTAATTTGTCCGCAAGGTCAGCTTGCGTCATATTTCTTTCTTTACGGAGTTCGTATAAGAATTCTCCAAATTTATTTGACATAATTGTCAGCTCCTTTTCTATTAAAATTATATCAGAATCTTTAAGAGACTACAAATACCTACACTAGAACTTAGTCTCTTTTTAAGAGATTCTACTTAAAATAGCCTAGATTTTCATTTATTTTATGCAAATTTAAGAAGTTTATTTTAAAATTGATTATTGAAAGTAAATTATTACTTAAAGCGGACAGAATCAAGTTGAATAATTATAGAGATGAGTAAAAGAAGGTTTTATCAAGGAAGTTTTAGTTAAATTAAATATTCTAAGGAAGCCGACTAAAATAAAGCATCAATGTCGAACTTTGTCGGTTTGAGCTGATAGAGAAATTTGTCGTAATATGTTATAATTAAATTTATTCTATAACGTGAAGGAAGATAAAATTGGAAAAAGATAAAGAGACTAAATTTCCTGAGAGCAAAAAATTTAAAATGATTTTGATTTTAGGATTTGTAATGGCAAAATTGCCTATTATGCTTTTAGCTATTATTTTGATTTCTTCTGCGATTGCAGGAATTTATTTGCTCGAAGAAGCTGTAATAAAAAATTTTTCCAAAATCGTGATAGGTTTAAATCTTGTAGTATTAGTACTATCTATTTTGGCATTATCGAAATACAAGAGAGCAACAAAAGCTAAAAAAATTATACTGATTGTTTTTTTAGTAAATTATATTAAATGTTCGATTATTGTTTTAATAAAATTCGAACAATTATTTTTCTTTAATTTTATTATTCAATCGCTTATAACGTTTGTTTTTGTTCTATCACTTTGTATTGAGTATATTTTGGACTTTGCGAATATTAATTATTCATTTATAGAAAATAAACAAAAACAGAGTTATGATGTTTTAGCTGAATGTGATGCAAATATTTCAAGAATTGAGCTTTGGCCATTATTATATAAAGGAAAAGTTTTTATTTTTTTCGTTTTATCAACTTTTTTAACATTTTTTTTGTGTTATGTTCTTTATGATTTAAGTTATGCCTTTTACGTTGTACCAGAAAATGTATTACGAACAATAATGGATAGCGTAATGTATATATTTTTAGTTAATATTCTTTATTTTATTTTTGCCGAATTTTATGTTAATTCTTGGAGGTATTCGCAAAAATGGATTATTGTACAGTTGATATTTCTTATCGCTTTGTCATTTTTGAAAACAGATAATTATGATTTAAGTGAGGCTTTTAATTTAATTATCTTTCTAGTGCTTTTTCAAAATATTGTGTTTTTATTAATTATTGAAATGAAAAATACTTGGAAAAACACTAATATTCTTAATCATTATAAGAGTAAATATGAAAAAGATGAAGATTTAATATATATGGATGAGCCTGTAGATAATATCAAAAATCTTCAGGAAAACTGTTTAGAGCATTTGAATACGTTGCACAACGTATTTGAGAAGCAGGACACTAAAGCTCCTATGATTATTGCACTTTCTGGCACTTGGGGATGGGGAAAAAGTAGTGTCGCTAAAACTTTAGTAACGCAATTAAGCAAAATAAATAAGTATAGTTTTGCACCGATAAATGAAAATGATTCGTATAAAAAATCCTATTTTATTGTGAATATAGATTTATTGAAATTTGATAATCCAGTAGAAATCAATAACTATGTACATGATTACATTAATACATTATGTAAAATTTTTCTTGTGCCAAACAGTAAAAATGTTGAATTATACTTAGATAAAATTTTAGAGTTGATTGCGGATGTTACTCCCCAAAATGTTTCTAATATTTCTAAAATTGTAAAGAGGTTTAACAATAAAAGATTTTACACTATGGAAGAATTGAAGGGAAAATTTCAGGGAACGATTAATGATTTGTTAAATAAATCAAAAAGAGAGGGGATAATATTAATAGTTGATGATATAGATCGCTTACCGAAGGATGATTTAGAGCGTAAGAAAATCTACAATTTCTTGAAAGAATTCTATAATATAGTTGGACTGAAAGTTCTTTTAATCAGAGGACATACTGGAAAAGATATATCGCTTGTTGATAACGAGGAATTGCAAAAATTTATCAATGTAGAATATAATTTTTATGAAGCATATTCGAGAGGGCTTCAAGATGAATATTTTAACAAAATAATTGGAATTGCTGCCAAAAGCCTTAGTCAAGAAAATGGTAATCCATTTAAGTATGAAAAATTATTTAATTTATTTGATCGTAAGTTAGCAACGGAAGCACATAGTTTTCATTATTTTTTAAACTCAGTTTTGCTAAAGTATTGTGCGAGTATTAAACTAATTGGTTTTGATAGTGGATATGAAGGATACTCAATTATTGAAACTATAAATATTATGAATGAACTTTTCATCAAGCAAGGTAGAGGAGGTATGCGGAATGAAATTCTTTTTAATATTAAATTCTTTTTAGAATTTTTACATGAAAAATCTCATAATCCTCGCGACTATAAAAGAATTTTACGGAAGGCATTGTTAGAAAAAAGTAGTATCTTTAAAGCTTTTTTTGATGATTATAAAAATTTTGTTGATAAGGACAACAAAAATAATAAAATTATTTTAAATAAAAATGTCATTAAAGAAGCTTTTCTTAAATGCCTTGAAGTATTAAATGAAGAATGCTCGCCTTTCACAGAGTAAATTTTCTACATGAGATAATAAATAAAATCATAAAAATGACTTTGATATTTGCACTGGCAACATTCTATTAGAAACTTTTAGGGACTTTTTATCAACTATTAATATAAAGTTCATTTTTTGGTTACTTTCAACAAAAAGTTCTTGACTATCAAACTACTTTCTGATATAATTATCTAGCACGCTTTGCATGCGCACTAGCGTAAGTGGAAGGATTATCTTTAATCCGTTACACCACATCACAGGGAAAAGGAGGAAATTCCATGGCTAAAAAAGCAGTGAAAACAATTAAATTGCAGATTGCGGCCGGAAAAGCGACACCAGCTCCACCTATTGGATCTTCATTAGGTCAAGCAGGAGTCAACATTCCAAGCTTTTGTCAACAGTTTAACGATGCATCTAAAGATAAAGCTGGTTTCATTTTACCAACTGTTATCACGGTATATGATGATCGTTCATTCTCATTCGTATTAAAAACACCGCCGGCGGCTTATCTTTTAAAAAGAGCAGCTAACATTGAAAGCGGATCAGGCAGTGCGAAAAAGACTAAAGTCGCAACACTTAAAAGAGCACAGGTAGAAGAAATCGCTAAAATGAAATTAGTTGATCTTAATGCTTATGATCTTGATGCAGCGACAAAAATTATCGAAGGTACCGCACGTAATATGGGAATCGTAGTTGTTGACTAAAACCCCATCTGATTGTAAATATAACATACAATCCGAAAATTGTGGGAGGATATCCCGCTTAACCACATTTTAGGAGGAAAAATGAAGAGAGGTAAAAAATACCTGGAAGTTGAAAAGTTAGTCGACAAAACGAAAAAATATTCGCTTGTTGAAGCGATTGAACTTGCACAAAAAACAAAAGTTGCAAAGTTCGATGCGACAATGGATGCGGCCTTTCGTTTAAATGTTGATCCACGTAAAGCTGAACAGAATTTAAGAGGCGCAATTGTGCTTCCAAACGGAACTGGTAAAGTTCAAAGAGTATTAGTTATCGCCCGTGGCGAAAAAGCTAAAGAAGCTGAAGCAGCTGGAGCTGATTTCGTCGGTGATTCTGATTATATCAATAAAATCCAGCAGGGTTGGTTTGATTTTGATATTATCGTTGCGACACCTGATGTAATGGGTGAGCTTGGTAAACTAGGAAGAGTGCTTGGTCCTAAAGGATTAATGCCTAATCCAAAAACAGGAACTGTTACAATGGATGTTACACGTGCTGTTCAAGAAATTAAGAATGGTAAAGTTGAATATCGTTGTGATAAAGTTGGTAATATTCACTTAGGTTTTGGAAAATCATCATTTGACGCTGTTAAATTAGCGGAAAACTTTAAAGCAATCTTTGAAGTTTTACAAAAAGCTAAACCTTCAACAGTTAAAGGTGATTATTTCAAAAATATCAGTATTTCCACGAGCATGGGACCTGGTATAAAAGTTGATGTAACTAGCATATAATTTAATAATTGTACCCAAGACGGCAGGTGTCGATGACTTAATTTCCCGCCATAGGTAAGAAAATTTATTTTTTTAAACCTTTTTTGTGTGCAAAAGAGGTTTTTATTTTTTAAGAAAGGAGTTACAACATGGAGAAAAAAATTATTCTTAAAAAACAAGATGAAGTTAAAGCTTTAGTCGAAAAATACCAGAATTCAAAGGTTGTTATTGCCTTTGATTATCAAGGTTTGACAGTTGAAGAACTTTCCAAGTTAAGAATCTCACTTAGAGAAAAAGACTGCGATTGTAAAGTTTACAAAAATAATATTGCCAAAAGAGCAGCTGAAACTGGAAACTTTGAAGGATTCGGAGATATCTTCTCTGGCCCGAAAGCAATTTTATTTAGTAATTCAGAAATCGTTGAACCAGCAAAAATCTTAAATGACTTCGCAAAAGCTCACGACAAAGTGAAAATTGGTGCAGGTATCGTTGAAGGTGTTGTTGTTGGACCGGAAAAGATTACTGAATTAGCTAATTTACCATCGTACGAAACATTACTTACAATGCTTGCTGGTGGTATGCTTCAACCATTGCGTGATATCGCAGTTGGATTAAATATGTTATCAGAAAAAATGGCAGATGCCTAAAAATAAAATAAGGAGAATATAATAATGGCTAAATTAACAAAAGATGCATTTATCGCGTCATTAAAAGAAATGACAATCTTAGAAATTAAAGAATTAGTTGATGCAATGAAAGAAGAGTTTGGAATTGATCCTACTGCAGTAGCGGTTGGACCAGCAGCAGGAGCTCCGGCTGGAGGCGCTGCAGCAGGTGCTGAGCAAACTGAATTTACAGTTATCATCAAGCATGCAGGACAACAAAAAATTCCTGTAATCAAAGTTGTTCGTGAAATCACTGGCTTAGGCTTAAAAGAAGCTAAAGATTTAGTTGATGCGGCACCAAAAGAAGTTAAAGAAAAAGTTTCTAAAGCTGAAGCTGAAGATATCAAGGCTAAATTGCTTGAAGTCGGGGCGGAAGTCGAAGTTAAATAAACTAATATAGTAAAAAATAAAACCTGAGATCTCTCGGGTTTTTATTGATTAAAATTGAAGGTGAGAATATCAGTCACTATTATACTGAAAAAGCCACAAACTTAGAAGAACGTCAAAAAACTATTGATTTTAAGATCAATAATCAACAATTTAATCTGAAAACTAATTCTGGCGTTTTCTCAAAAGATGGTCTTGATTTTGGTTCAAGATTGCTTTTAGAGGAATTGCTAAAGTTAGATGCTAAAAGCGTTTTGGAAGTTGGTTGTGGTTATGGCGCTATTGTTTTACCGTATGCTTTCTTTAATCCTGAAAGTAAAGTAATCGCAGTCGACATTAACGAAAGAGCTGTCAATTTGGCTAAATTAAATGCCAGAACGCTGAAACTAAAAAATGTTGAAATCAAAAAAAGTGACCTTTATCAAAATATTGATTCTAATTTTGAGTTGATTTTTTCTAATCCGCCAATTAGAGCTGGTAAAGTAGTTACTTATAAAATCTATGAGCAAGCTTTTACGCATTTAGCGGTAAATGGTGTTTTGATGATAGTAATACAAAAGAAACAAGGAGCGCCTTCAGCTGCTGAAAAGCTAAAAAGTATTTTCGGCAATGTTGAGGTTGTAAATCAGAAAAAAGGATATGTCGTTTTGAAATCGGTAAAAAAGACATGAAAATTAAGCTTTTCGTCAAAATTTGATTGACAAGTTGAAAAAAATATGATAATATAGTATATTGCATATTATGTGCTTTTTTATCTAATTATTCTAAATAATTAAGAAGTTGCAGGGAGCGGATACATTTAATGGATCACAAAATTATTAATTATGGAAAAAGAGCTAAAAGAAGAAGTTATTCAAGAATTCGTTCGGAAATTGATCTGCCAGATCTAATTGAGGTTCAGACAAAATCTTTTCAAAATTTTGTTGAAGAAGGCTTAAAAGATGTGTTCAGAGATGTTTCTCCAATCGTCAATCATTCTGGCGATATGAAGATTTATTTTGGAAACTATATCTTTGAAAAACCAAAATACTCAATTCAGGAATCAAAGATTCACGACGTAAATTACGCTCGTCCTTTAAAGGTTCAGGTTCGTTTAGAAAATACCCAAACCGGAGATGTTAAGGAAAACCTACTTTATATGGGTGATATTCCTTACATGACCCCAGTTGGGACTTTTGTCATTAACGGTGCTGAGCGCGTAATCGTGTCCCAGATTGTTCGTTCTTCAGGTGTTTATTTTTCTAAAGAACTAGACAAAAAGAACGGATTGTTTCGTTATGTCGGACAAGTTATTCCAACTCGTGGTGCCTGGATTGAATTTGAGACGGGATCTCGTGATATCTGGTATGGTAAATTAGACCGTTCTAAAAAAATTCCTTTGACTATTTTAATCAAAGCTTTTGGTTTTTCCAAAAACAAACAAATTACCGACTTTTTCGGTAAGTATGAAAATTTAGAATTAACTTTTGAAAAAGACCCTGTTAAAAACTCTGATGAAGCTGTTAAAGAAGTATACAAAAAACTTCGTCAAGGTGAGGAAGTTCCGGTTGAAGGCGCAAGAGAATTAGTTTATAATCGTCTTTTCGATCAGAAACGTTATGATTTAGCCAATGTTGGTCGTTTTAAATTTAATAAAAAACTTGATGTCTTAACTAGAGCTGAAGGATTATATACAACTAATGATATCATTGATCCAGAAACAAGTGCGATTATTGTCCCAAAAATGACACTTGTCACTAAAGATATTATTAATATCCTAAAGGAAAATCGCCATGCTTTCCGTAAAGAAGTGCATTTAGATTATAAGTGGTATGATAGTGATGTTTTCTGTGAAATTTTAGAACTATCCCGTAAAGACGGTGATAAATATACAAGCTATAAAGTAATCGGTAATGATCAAAGAGAAACTAAATTGCATATCACTATGTCTGATATTTTAGCTTCGACTTCATATTACTTTAATCTTTCTGTTGGAATTGGAGATCTTGATGATATTGATCATTTAGGTAATCGTCGTGTTCGTTTAATTTCTGAGCTTTTAAAAAATCAGTTCAGAATCGGTTTTACTAAATTAGAGAAAAACATTAAAGACCGGATGTCAACAGTTGAGCCAAAGGAAGCTACACCACAAAATCTAATTAATATTAAACCTTTAACTTCTTCCTTAAAAGAATTTTTTGGAAGTTCTCAGTTATCTCAATTTATGGATCAGATTAATCCATTAGCTGAATTAACGCAAAAAAGACGTATTTCGGCACTTGGTACCGGTGGTTTAGCAAGAGATAGAGCAGGAGTTGAAGTCCGTGACGTTCACTATTCTCATTATGGTAGAATGTGTCCGATTGAAACACCTGAGGGACCATCAATTGGTCTAATTACTTCTTTGGCATCTTATGCCAGAGTAAATGATTTAGGCTTTATCGAAACACCTTATTTAAGAGTTGATAAAAATACTTCGACAGTTACTGATGAAATAGTTTACTTAGCGGCTGATCAAGAAGAACATTACGTTATTGCCTCGGCATCAACTAAACTAGACCAGGACACTGGAGCGATTATCGATGACCGGATTATTGGTCGTTTAAAAGGCGCTAATGAAATTTTCCAGAAACATGAAATTGACTATCTTGATGTTTCGCCTAAGCAGATTATTTCTGTGGCGACATCTTGTATTCCTTTCCTTGAACACGATGATGCTTCCCGGGCTCTGATGGGTGCCAACATGCAACGTCAGGCAATTCCATTACTTAAAACTGATTCGCCAATTGTCGGAACCGGAGTTGAATATAAGATTGCTCATGACTCAGGTTCTTGCGCTATTTGTCATACAGCAGGTGAAGTTACCTATGTGGATTCTAGAACGGTCGAAGTCTTAAATTCAGAAGGTAATACCGATACATACGAATTAATGAATTTTTTCCGCTCCAATCAAGACACTTGTATTTTACAAAGACCAATAGTCGAAGTTGGCGAAAAAGTTGAAAAAGGACAAATCCTTGCGGATGGACCTTCAATCAATGATGGTGAATTAGCTTTAGGTCAAAATGTTACAGTAGCATTCATGACTTGGAACGGCTATAACTATGAAGATGCGATTGTTATGAGTGAACGTTTAGTTAAAGATGACGTTTATACTTCCATCCATATTGAAAAATACGAAATTGAAACTCGTGATACAAAACTTGGTAAAGAAGATATTACTCGTGAGATTCCAAACGTAGGCGGCGACGCTTTAAAGTATTTGGACGAAAGAGGCATTATCGTTACTGGTGCTGAAGTTAAAGAGGGCGACATTTTAGTCGGTAAAGTTACACCTAAAGGACAAACTGATCCAACACCAGAAGAAAAACTGTTATTAGCCATTTTCGGGGAGAAATCTCGTGAAGTGCGTGACTCTTCATTAAGAGTACCACATGGTGGTGGTGGCGTAGTTCATTCAGTTGAATGCTTTTCTAAAGCTAAAGGTGATGATTTATCGCCTGGTGTTAATGAATTAATTCGGGTTAATGTCATCCAGAAACGTAAAATTTCTGAAGGTGACAAAATGGCAGGAAGACATGGTAATAAAGGGGTTATTTCTAAAATATTACCAATGGAAGATATGCCTTACATGGCGGATGGAACGCCTGTTGATATCATGTTAAATCCACTTGGAGTTCCAAGTCGTATGAATATTGGCCAAATTATCGAGCTTCACTTAGGTATGGCTGGTAAAATTCTTGGAACTAAAGTTGCGACACCGGTATTTGATGGTGTAACGCAAAGTGACTTGACGAACATTATGGCTGAAGCTGGTCTGGAACAAGATGGTAAATTCACGCTTTACGATGGTAGAAGTGGTGAAGAATATGAAAACAAAATTACTGTCGGAGTCATGTATATGATTAAATTATCGCACATGGTTGATGATAAAATTCATGCCCGTAGTGTCGGACCTTACACATTAGTTACACAACAACCAATGGGTGGTAAAGCTCAAAATGGTGGTCAGCGTTTCGGAGAAATGGAAGTTTGGGCTTTAGAAGCTTATGGAGCTGCAAATGTCCTTCAAGAAATGTTAACAATCAAATCCGATGATATTATCGGTAGGAATAAGGTTTTCAGAGCGATTGTTGATAATAAGCCAATCCCTAAAGCTAGTATTCCGGAATCTTTTAGAGTCTTGACTAAAGAATTACAGTCTCTAGGAATCTTTGTTGAATTGATTTCTAAAGAAACTGGAGAAAATGAAGTTAACAGATCTTTAGTTACTCACGATGAATCATACATCTCCAAATATGGTTTTGATGCAACTCACAATCCAAACGCAATTGCGGATAAAGGAGGCGATGAGTAAATGTCATCCCAATATAAATTAATGCAAATTCGCCTTGCTTCTCCTGAAGAAATTGAAAACTGGAGTTATGGCGAAGTCAAAAAACATGAAACAATTAATTATCGCACATTAAAGCCGGAAACAGACGGTCTTTTCTGTGAGCGGATTTTTGGACCGACTAAGGATTATCAATGTGCTTGCGGTAAATCAAAGCGTAATGTCGATAAAGGCAAAGTATGCGATAAATGTGGTGTTGAAATCACTGAAGCCAAAGTACGCCGGGAAAGAATGGGCCACATTAAGCTGGCTAGTCCTGTTGTTCATACTTGGTACTTAAAGAATTCACCATCGCGTTTGGCAGTTTTATTAGATATTAAAGCTAAAGATTTAGAAGAAGTTGTTTATTTAGCTTCTTATATCGTTACTGATCCTGGTAATGTGGAAGATCTTAGCCGAAAACAAATACTTTCTGAAGGTGAATTTTCTCAGCTTCATGAGCAACACGGTAAAAAATTTAAAGCTCTTACTGGTGCGGAAGCTGTCAAAGCTTTACTTATGGAAATAGATCTTGAAAAAGAAGTTAAGGAATTACGCCGTAAATTAAAAACGGCTTCAAAACAAAAGCGTGACCGGATTATCAAAAGGTTAGAGGTTGTTGAATCGTTTAATAACTCAGACAATCGTCCGGAATGGATGGTACTTGAAGTATTACCAGTTATTCCACCGGAATTACGTCCTATGGTTCAGTTAGATGGCGGACGTTTTGCGACTACGGATTTAAATGATTTATATCGTCGGATTTTAAACCGTAATAATCGTCTTAAAAGACAATACGAACAAAATGCTCCTCATTTGATTACTAAAAATGAGAAAAGAATGCTTCAGGAAGCTGTCGATGCTCTTATCGATAATTCTAAACGCGGTAAAAAAGCTGTTGTTGAGAAGAATCGTCACTTAAAATCATTAAGTGATATGTTGCGTGGTAAGCAAGGTCGTTTCCGTCAGAATCTTTTAGGTAAACGTGTTGACTATTCCGGGCGAAGTGTTATCGTTGTTGGACCAGACTTAGAAATGTATCAGTGTGGTATTCCTAAAGAAATGGCTTTAACTTTATTTAAACCTTATGTCATACGTGAATTAATTGCCAATGAAAGAACTTCGATTTCCAATGCTAAGCGTAAAATTGAAAAATTAGATGATAGTGTTTGGCCAATTTTAGAAAGTGTTATTCACGAGCATCCGGTATTACTTAACCGCGCCCCTACTTTACACAGACTAGGGATTCAGGCTTTCGAACCGAAACTAATTGAAGGTAAAGCAATTCGTCTGCATCCATTAGTTACGACGGCTTTTAATGCTGACTTTGACGGAGACCAGATGGCAGTTCATATTCCTTTAAGTAATGAAGCTCAAGCAGAAGCTAGATTATTAATGTTAGCGAGCAATAATATCCTTAACCCGAAAGATGGAAAGCCAGTTGTTACACCTTCTCATGACATGGTTTTAGGAAACTATTACTTAACTACCGAAACTCTAGGACAACCGAATGAAGGTCATGCATATTTAAGTTATGAAGAGGCATATTTAGCTTACGCTAATAAGGAAATTACCTTACATACGCGAATTTTAGTTATGCCAGAGTCTTTAGGTAAAACTTGCTTTACTGAAGAACAGAACAAAAGCTTGCTGATTACAACTTTAGGAAAAATTATTTTCAATCAAATTTTACCAAAAAGTTTTCCTTATCTTAATGAACCAACTGAAGATAATTTAGTTAAAGAAATACCAAACAAATACTTTATTAAGCGCGGAATTGATCCAAAGACAATTTTTGCGGAAATGCCAAAAGTTGAACCATTTAAGAAAAAATATCTAGGACGGATTATCGCAGAAGTCTTCAAACAACTTAAAATTACTGAAACCTCAAAAATGTTAGATAAACTTAAGGATTTAGGTTTTAAATATTCAACGATTGCCGGGATTACGATTTCAGCGGCCGATGTTCAAGTTTATTCGAAAAAGGATGATTTAATTAAAGAAACTGAAGAAAAAATCGATAAAATTACCGAACTTCACGACTCAGGATTTGTTACGGATAAAGAGCGTAAACAACTTGTGACTAAAGAATGGGCAATTGTTAAAGATAAAATCCAAAAAGGCTTGATGGAAGAATTAAAAACTGATAACCATATGGCGATGATGGCTGATTCGGGAGCCCGTGGTAATGCTAATAACTTTACACAGCTAGCGGGGATGCGCGGACTGATGAATAATCCTAAAGGAGATGTCATTGAAGTTCCGGTTAAAGCATCATTCCGTGAAGGTCTGACAGTTTCTGAATTCTTTATTTCTACCCATGGAGCCCGTAAAGGATCTACTGATACGGCCTTAAAAACAGCTGAATCTGGTTACCTGACACGTCGTTTAGTTGACGTCAGCCAAGATGCGATTGTTACTGAAAATGATTGTGGAACTGATCGCGGTATGAAAGTCGAATCTATCTATGAAGGCGGAGTGCCGATTGTTGATCTTTATGATCGGATTATCGGTCGTTATGCTTCAAAACCAGTAATTGATTCAAAAACTGGTGAAATGTATGTTAATAAAAATGAATTAATCACCAATGAGATTGGTGAACAAATTATTAATGCTGGTATCGAAACACTTTTCTTGCGGACAAACCTGACTTGTAACTCAAAAACAGGCGTTTGTACAAAATGTTATGGACGTAACTTGGCAACTAATAATATCGTTGAGGTTGGTGAAGCAGTAGGAATTATTGCTGCTCAATCAATAGGTGAGCCAGGAACTCAGCTGACAATGCGTACTTTCCAAACTGGAGGGGTTGCTTCTGCCTCAGATATTACTCAAGGTTTACCTCGTGTTCAAGAATTATTTGAAGCACGTAATCCAAAAGGTAAAGCAATTATTTCGGAAATCAATGGTCGTGTACGTAGTATTGAAAAACTTAAACATAATTTCTTAATTACTGTAGAAAACGATCAGGAAGAAAGAAAATATACAGTTGAAGCTAATGCTGAAATTTTAGTTAAAAAAGGTGAGAAGATTATTCCTGGTCAAAAAATCACAGTTGGTAATATCGCACCTAAAGAGTTATTGCGCGCTACAAACAGTGAAGAAGTACAAAAATATATCTTAAAGGAAATCCAAAAAGTTTATCGCGCTCAAGGGGTTGAGATTTCCGATAAACATATCGAATTAATTATCAGACAGATGATGCGTAAGATTATGGTTATTATTGAAGGTGATACAACTTTATTACCGGGGATGGAAACCTCAATCCATCATTTTGCGGCTGAAAATAAGAGAATGCTTTCTGTTGGCGGAAAATTAGCTATTGGTAAACCATTATTACTAGGTATTACTAGAGCTTCGTTACGTAGCGATTCATTCTTGTCAGCAGCTTCATTCCAGGAAACAACTAGAGTTCTGACGGATGCGGCAATTAAAGGAAAAACCGATGAATTATTAGGTCTTAAAGAAAATGTCATTATCGGTGGACTAATTCCGGCTGGTACAGGGATTTTAGCTGATACATTCTTTGATTTTACTCGTGATATGCCAGATGAAGAAATGATTGGAAGTTCTTCAAATCCTTATTTGCAAAAAAATAGTCAGAAAGTTGAAGCTTTTGAAGGCGACTACGAAGATGATTTTGAGGACGAAGATAAATAATTAATAAAAATATCCTATCAAGTATAGGATATTTTCATTTAAGGAGGGCTGATTTTTTGCTTTTTGATACACACTGCCATCTTAATTCCGAGCGTTATGAAGAGATCAAAACCTTGATTGAAAGTTCACATTTAGCTGGTATTGCGAAAATGATTGTGCCAGGTTATGATTTAAAATCAAGTTATGAAGCTAAGGAATTAAGTGAAAAATATCCATTTATATATCCTGCTTTCGGTATTCATCCCTCAGAAACGGACAAAATAACTAACATGGATTTAGAAAGTTTAACTAATTTAGCAAGCAATCATTTTTGTGTTGCGATTGGCGAAGCTGGATTAGATTATTACTGGCAAAAAGATAATAAAGCCGCACAAATCAAACTTTTTAAATTTCAAATTGAGTTAGCTTTAAGCTTAGATAAGCCAATTATTGTCCATATGCGTGATAGCGTTCAAGATTGTTACGACATAATCAGCTCTTATAAGGGTAAGCTTAAGGGTGTTATGCATTGTTACAGCGGCTCTTTGGAAATGGCCGAAAAATTTATTGAATTAGGTTTATATATTTCAATTGCCGGTCCTGTGACTTATAAGAACGCTAAAGAGGCAGTCAGAGTCGTTGAAAACATTGATTTTAATTATCTTTTAATTGAAACCGACTGTCCATATCTGACCCCTGAGCCATTGAGGGGTAAAATTAATGAACCAAGATTTTTAGAATATACAGCTAAAAAAATTGCTGAAATCAGGAATATTCCTTTTGAGGAAGTTTCTAAAATCACATTCCAAAATGCATTACGTTGTTTTGGATTAGATAAAGGAGAATAATAATGAAAAAAATCCGTCTTTGTTTACTTTTTGGGCTTGTAATCTTTGGGCTTACAGCCTGCCAAACTGATAAAACAGCTAATACAATTTATAATGTTGATATTACAGAAGTTCAAAGTCAAATAACAAATGTTATTGAAAATGTGGAACGTTCAGTTTTTTTAGTGGAAACTTTTAATGCGACAGACTTAATTGGTTTAGGTTCAGGTGTTGTCTATAATCGGATTGATGGTTATTATTTTCTGATTACTAATGAACATGTGATAGCTAACGGTGTCAGATTTCAAGTTTTTGATGGCCGAAGATCCTTTGCGGCAGAGCTTATGGGTTTTGATGTCGCAAATGATTTAGCGATTTTAAGATTTAGACATCCTGATGATTTAAATCTTATCGCTATTGATACAAATCAGATATTAAGAAGAGGCCAGTTTGTTTTAGCAATCGGTTCACCACTTGATCATGATTACTTTAATACAGTAACCTTAGGTATTATTTCTGGTTTTAGAGGCAACTATATTCAGCACGATGCAGCGATAAATCCAGGTAATTCTGGTGGTCCTTTATTTGGTATTGATGGCAAACTAATTGGAATCAATGTTGCTAAAATTGCTTGGTCATCCTCTGGAATTCCGGTTGAGGGTATTGGTTTTGCGATTAATATTGAAACAGTAGCTAGGTCGATAAGTAATATGGAAAGAAATGCCCAGCCAATTACTCGTCCTGTATTGGGAGTTGCGGTTTTGTCGGTTTCTAATTATATAGGAATTTATGAGCATCAAGGCTGGCCTGCACTTCCAAGTTTTGTTCAATTTGGTTTGGTGATTACCGATATTTCAAGCAGCTCTCCAGCAGATGGAAGCTTAGAAATGTTTGATGTCATAACCCATATGGCTGGAAATGAGATTAGAAATAGCGATGATTTAAGGGGTATTCTATGGAGATACCAAGTTGGAGATACGGTAACAATCACAGTTATCAGAAATGGTGTAGAAACGGAAGTTAATGTAACTTTATAATGAATACAGTCTGAAAGAGTTAAGTCTTTCGGACTTTTATTTTGTGTTTTTCTCTCAACTAAAGCATTAGATTTCTTTGACAAAAAGTGCAAAAAATGTTATAATATGTCGGATTAATCGCTTTTTTATTCATTAGGAATTTCTATTTTCATCTTATAATAATATTTTCACTTAATATATGTATATTATACACACACGTATGCAAGAATTTTACTCAAATTTAATCTCAAAATCA
>WRBM01000023.1 GCA_009784525.1 Erysipelotrichales bacterium
ATTCTTCAAAAAACAAGAACATCTTTCTTCATATTTCGAACTAAATAGTATTTTGAAAGCAAATGAAAACTTCCACATCCTAAATACCTATATGTCTATATGCACCATCAGAAATGCCCACAATAATATGATGAAGTTTAAAAGAGGAAAAGGCGACTTACCAAAGTACTTAGACAAAAACTTATCCGTTATATGGCAATGTTCTTATAATTAAATCTGAGCTCTATTAAAAACTATTATTTTTTGATATATAAAAATTATAGGCACTTTTCTGAAATGAATGGAGCTTTTTTCGTTTAGCTATATAGTTTTGTGTACCTTCTTTTTAAAAGTTTTAAACTGACAAAAACAAAAGAAAAGTTATTTATCGTATTTATTGACAAATGATAATGATTATTATATAATACTCGGTGTTAAAGGTTTGATTATCTATAAATCAGGAAGGAAGAGGAAAAAATGCATTGTATTAAAAAAATAACAGAAGACTTAACTTGGGTAGGCGCAAACGATAGACGTTTAGCTATGTTTGAAGGAGTATACTCCGTTCCAAACGGCGTATCTTATAATTCTTATCTTTTAAATGATAAAAAGACGGTCTTATTCGATACTGTCGATAAAGCGGTAAAACAAAGATTTTTGGAAAATCTTGAAGAAGCATTACAGGGAAGGGATTTAGATTATTTAATAGTTCAGCACATGGAGCCAGATCATTCAGCTTCACTAATGGATTTAGTAGTGTTGTATCCAAATATGAAAATAGTTTGTAATGAGCAAACCTTAAAGTTTATTAAACAATTCAATCATTTTGAGGCCGATTCACGGGTTATTGTTGTTAATGAATTCGATATTTTAGATACAGGTAAACATAAGTTACACTTTCTTATGGCCCCAATGGTTCATTGGCCAGAGGTAATGGTAACTTATGATTCTACAGATAAAATCTTATTTTCTGCCGATGCCTTTGGTTGTTTTGGGGCCCTAAATGGCGCAATATTTGCGGATGAAGTCGACTTTTTTAAAGATTATATTGATGAGGCAAGACGTTATTATGCTAATATTGTTGGTAAATATGGTCCGCAAGTCCAAGCACTTTTAACGAAGGCTTCTGACTTTAAGATTGAAATGATTTGTCCTTTACATGGTTTTGTCTGGCGTAAAAATATCCATAAATTTATCGATAAATATATTCTTTGGAGTAGCTATACCCCAGAAGAACAAGGGGTAATGATTGCTTATGCCTCTGTATATGGAAATACAGAAAATGCCGCAGAAATATTAGCCTGCCGATTGCGTGATAATGGCATAAAAACAGTGATGTTTGATGTCTCCGTAACTCCTGCTTCTTATATAATCTCTGCGGCTTTCCGTTATAGTCATTTTGTCTTTGCCTCAATAACTTATAATGCTGGTATATTTGTCACTATGGAAGCTTTAATCAATGATCTTATTGCGCATAATATCCAAAATCGGACAATTGCGATAATTGAAAATGGATCTTGGGCTCCTGAAAGTGGTTCTTTAATCCGAAAAAAGTTTGAGGCTTGTAAAAATATTGAGATTATTGATGGTATGCTAACGATAAAATCAAGTTTGGATAGAAACCAGTTATTGGAAATCGATGCTCTTGCGGCTGAGATTGCCTTAAATATGGAAAGAACTATTGAAGATGATAAGACAATGTTTAAACTATCGTATGGACTTTTTGTTGTTTCGGTTAAAGATGGCGAAAAAGATAATGGATGTATTATTAATACTGTTATGCAGATTACAGAAAAGAATAACCGAATATCTTTTTCAATTAATAAAGATACACTTACTCATGATTTAGTTATGAAAACTAAAGAACTGAATATTTCGATTTTAAGTGAAAGTGTTCCCTTTAGTATTTTTGAAAGTTTCGGCTTTAAAAGTGGCAGAGATGTAGAAAAGTTTGTTAATTTTGAAGATAAAAGAACTAATAACGGAATTAGATATTTACCAGTTCATTGTAATGGTGTAATTTCGGCTAAAGTCACAGAAAGCTTTGATTATGAAACACATACTTTGTTTGTTGCGGATGTCACAGAAGCTATGACATTATCCGATGAAGCAAGCGTTACATATCAGTATTACTTTGACCATATTAAACCAAAACCAGTTAAATTAGGTAATAATCAAAAAGGTTTTGTCTGTAAAATTTGTGGTTTTGTTCATGAAGGTGATAATTTGCCGGCAGATATTATTTGTCCTTTATGTAAGCACGGTTTTGACGCTTTTGAAACACTTTAGCATTGTATTTTTAAAAAATATTCTAAATCTATGGTAAAATACTTATATAGGAAGAGTGATTTTCATGGAAGGTTGGATGTTGGTTTTTACGATTATAATGTCAATTGCGACTGCAGCTGCGGCTGTTGCGACTATAACTAATATTTTTTATAATGCAAAATTGCAGAAACAGCAACAACAACATGACAGAAATATGCACAAACTGGAACTTAAACATTTGGCAGTCAGAGAGGTAATTAAAGCTATTAACGGGTGTTTTGACAGTGACTATGAGACGGTGTGGGATCGCTATTATGATATTGATATCTATGCACTAAATTTAGAAAAAATTAATGAAATGATAGCGGACGCTATTAAAATTGATAGTACCGCAAGAATTTATGGTGTTTCTTCGATAATTGAAGCTGTATTATCAAATTATTTACAGATATTATTGAATTTAAAAGAAATAAGTACAATTACTATTGCACAGCGTAATGATGAAAATTTACGTATAATAAAATTAAGACACGAAACTTCTTTGGAGTTAATTAAAACTTTAAGAAATTATCTTGAAAATTATGACGAATAAAGCGAGAGATTAAATGAAGACTAAAATTGGTGGAAAAGAATTAATAGATAAAGCCGCAAAACTTTTGAAAAACGACGAGATTGTTGCTTTTCCGACAGAGACTGTTTATGGTTTAGGGGCTAATGCTTTTAGTGACATTGCGGTCTCAAAGATTTTTAAAGCAAAAGGCCGACCTCAGGATAATCCTTTGATTATTCATATTGCGGGATTAAAGATGCTTGAATCAGTGGCAGAAGCAACGCCTGAAGCTGTTCAACTTTTTAAGTTGTTTGCGCCTGGTCCTTTAACTTTAATATTAAAAAAGAGCGAAAGAGTTGCTAAATCAGTTAGTCCATTGTTAGATACAGTTGGTATTAGGATTCCTAATCATAAACTGGCATTAGAATTAATCGAAAAAAGTGGATTACCGCTTGCGGCTCCTTCAGCTAATTTATCATCAAGGGTGAGTGCTACATCCGCAAAACATGTACTTGCTGATTTTGATAGTCTGATTCCTTTAATTATTGATGGTGGTGAATGTGAAGTTGGTATTGAATCGACAATTATCGATTTGACTAAAGATATTCCTGTGCTTTTAAGACCAGGAAGGATTAAACCCTCAGATTTATTGGAAGTCCTTCCTAAACTTAGAATAAAAGATACAGATCAAGTCCTGATTGCGGAAGCTCCAGGAATGAAATATAAACATTATGCCCCGCTTGTAGAATGTGTAATGGCTCAGGATATAAAATCAGCTCTAAAAGCTTATGATAAAGCTTTGAACCCAGTTATTATCGGCAGGAAAAATTATGTTAATCAGTTTGATGGCAAAGCAGTAATTTCTTTAGGACAAAGTTTAGATGAAGCAGAAAAGAAATATTTTTCAACACTAAGAGAAGCGGAAACAAAATATTCATATATAATTTTAGAAAATTTTGAAGGCGAAGAAACTTTGGCAATTATGAACAGAATTAAGAAGTCAACTGGCGGAAAAATTGTTTAAAGATTTGCTATTTATGGGAAAATAGTGGAAAACTACATAGCGAATTTAACTATGAAAACACTATTATTATATTTTTAATAATTATTACTTTACAAACAAAACATAAGTTTGCTATAATATTATAGTAAAAAATATGTCAATTAATCGGTAGAGGGAGGAAAACATGGCGAAGTTTGATCTCAAAGACTCAAAATGCGTATTTGTAGATATCAAAACTAATAACCTTTTTCCCTACCCAATTTTTTGTAAAAATAATTAGAACACCTTCAAATAATTTAAAGGTGTTTTGTGTTTTAAGAAAACGAAAGGAGTGATCTGCAGTGCAGGAAAATTGGAAAAATAGCTACTGGAAAGGCTTTAAAGGCTCCAAGTGGCAAGATTCGATAAATGTCCGTAATTTTATTATTAACAACTTTGAATCCTATCTCGGAGACGGCTCATTCCTAAAAGGTGCTACAGCACGTACCAAAAAAGTAAATGAGTATGTTCAAAAACTTTTAATTGAAGAACGAGAAAAAGGCGGCGTCTTAGATGTTGATGTCGAAAATGTCAGCTCGCTTCGGGCTTATGCTCCAGGTTATGTTATCAAAGATTTAGATATTATAGTTGGACTGCAAACAGAAAAACCATTGTGTCGGGCTGTTAATCCCTTTGGTGGTTTAAGAATGTCGGTAGCGGCTTGTGAAGCTTATAATTATAAAATAAGTCAAAAGGTTTTGGATTCATTTAAGTTCAGAACTACTCATAATGATGGAGTTTTTAGAGTTTATTCAGAAGAAATGCGCAAATTAAGAAAACTTGGAATTATAACTGGACTTCCCGATACTTACAGTCGCGGACGAATTATTGGCGATTACAGGCGTGTTCCTTTATATGGAATGGATTTCTTAATTAAAGAAAAAGAAAAAGATAAGAAACTTTTACAGAAACGGGCAATGTCTGATGATAATATCCGTTTGATTGAAGAAGTTGCTAAGCAGATTGAGTTTATGCAGGACTTGTGTCAAATGGCTGATGACTATGGCTTTGACATCAGAAAACCGGCAGAGACGGCTAAAGAAGCGGTACAATGGCTTTATTTTGCTTATTTAGGCGCTGTAAAAGAACAAAATGGTGCGGCCAATAGTATTGGTAGGATTACAACATTTTTAGATATTTATTTTGAAAGAGATTTGAAAAAGAAATTAATCACAGAAACGGATGCTCAGGAAATAATTGATGATTTTGTGATTAAGCTTCGTTTGGTAAGACATCTAAGAACTTGTGAATATAATGATTTATTTGCGGGAGATCCGACTTGGGTCACAATGGCAGAAGCTGGCTTTAGTGAAGATGGCAGAGCCTTAGTAACTAAAAATTCTTTTAGAATCTTACAAAGTCTTTATAATTTAGGAGCTTCTTGTGAGCCGAATATGACGATTCTCTGGTGTGAGAAGTTACCGGAAAACTATAAGAAATTCTGTGTTCAGACAACATTAGATACTAATGCTTTACAATATGAGAATGACAATGTAATCAGACCACATTTCGCTGATGATTACTCGATTGCTTGTTGCGTATCGGCGTTAAAAACCGGAAAAGAAATGCAATATTTCGGTGCTCGTGGTAACTTGCCTAAAATCTTATTGTTAGCCTTAAACGGCGGACGTGATGAAATTACTGGTGAAAAAATCGCTAAGTCTGGTCCGGTTTATCCAAATAAAGTTTTGGATTTTCAGGAAGTTTGGCAGTTGTATTTAGAATATCAGGAATATTTCTGTGAGACTTATGTTAATACAATCAACGTAATCCACTACATGCATGATAAATATGCTTACGAAAGATTACAGATGGCTCTACATGATACAGAAGTAGAAAGACTTGTTGGCTTTGGAATCGCTGGCTTGTCTGTACTTGCGGATTCATTAAGTGCTATTAAACATGCTAAAGTTACGCCGATTTACGACGAAAGAGGTCTGATAGTTGATTTTAAGACTATAGGTAACTTTCCTTGTTTCGGAAATGATGATGATCGTGTCGATGATATTGCCAAAGATATCGTTAAGAGTTTTTATGACAGTTTAAAAGAATTCCCGACTTATCGCAATGCTAGACATACGGTAAGTGTTCTGACTATTACATCTAATGTAGTTTATGGTCAAAAGACTGGTGCTACACCAGATGGTAGAAAGAAAGGCGAATACTTTGCGCCAGGTGCAAATCCAATGCATAATCGTGACTTGGAAGGAGCACTAGCAAGTTTAAACAGTGTTGCGAAGTTGAATTATGATTACTTGCAAGATGGTATTTCTAATACTTTCTCGGTAATTCCGGAAACATTAGGAAAAAATGCTTCAAATCAGAATTCTAATCTGATTGATATCCTTGACGGTTACTTTGCTCAAGGTGCCCAACACTTAAATGTTAATGTCATTCATCGGGAAAAGTTGATGGAAGCCATGGCTAATCCACATCTTTATCCGAATCTGACAGTCAGGGTTTCTGGATATGCGGTTAACTTTAACTCTTTAAGTGAAGAGCATAAGAAAGAAGTTATTAAACGTACTTTCCATGAAAGACTCTAAAGGTATAATTCATAGCTTTGAAAGTCTTGGGGCTTTAGATGGAAAAGGTATTCGCTTTATTATTTTTTTTCAAGGTTGTTATAAACGGTGTGTTTATTGTCACAATCCTGATACTTGGGATTTAAAAGGTAAAAGTTATAGCGTAGAGGAAGTTGTTAAAAGAGTACTCAGGTATCAACCTTACTTTAAGACAACAGGTGGTGTTACTTTATCAGGCGGTGAATGTCTGATTCAGGAAGACTTTGTTTTAAAATTATGTCAGGAGTTAAAAAGGCATTCAATAAATATTAGCCTTGATACATCTGGTATAGCCTTAACAAAAAAAGTTAAAAACATTATTCTTCTTGTCGATAACATAATATTTGACTTTAAGATGACAACCGAAGAGGAATATCAGAAGTTTATAAAGTCTGAATTTAATGAGGCGCATGAATTTCTTAAGTATTTATCTTTAATGGAAAAATCAATAACGATTAGAACGGTGATAATTCCAGGGATAAATGATACAGATGTTTTTATCGAAAGATTAGCTTTAATTCTAAGGCCTTATAAGTTAAAAGCCGAATTAATTCCTTATCATGATTATGGAAAAGAAAAATATGCCTTGTTAGGCATCAAGTATGTTTTGGAAGCTGTTAATAATCTTGACCCAAAACGCTTGATAATTTTGCAAAAATTGTTAGATTCAAAAATTAAATAGTGTTATATAATCGCTCTGATATGGTGAGCAAGTTTCTACCCTGATCCAAATTTCAGGACTATAACCAAAAAGATTCTTTTTTTGGCATGGGCAGAAACTAATACCTATGCCATTTTTTTATTCATTAGGAGCATCAGCCCCGTATCAAAAATAAATTTTCGTTTTGTTCTAAACGTAGAAGGAGATATTACCAATGCCAAAAGTAGGAGTTATTATGGGGTCAGTCAGTGACCTTCCAGTTATGCAAGAAGCTATTGATATTCTAAAAATGTTGAATATTGCCTGTGAAAAACAAGTTGTTAGTGCGCATCGGACACCTGAAGAGATGTTTGAATATGCCAGGAAAGCCCGTAAACGCGGAATAAATATAATTATCGCAGGTGCTGGTGGGGCAGCTCATTTGCCAGGCATGGTAGCTTCACTTACTACTTTACCAGTAATTGGTGTACCAATAAAATCGAAAAGTCTTGATGGCATGGATTCTTTGTTATCAATTGTTCAGATGCCAGCCGGAGTTCCAGTTGCGACTATGGCGATTAATGGAGCTAAAAATGCCGGTCTTCTAGCAGCAGAAATATTGGCGCTTTCAGATAATGCGCTTTTGGATAACTTAGAAAAGTATCGTAAAGATATTCATACTAAAGTAATTGAGGGAAGTAAACTATGAATAAGACGTTAGGAATTATTGGTGGTGGCCAATTAGGAAAAATGATTGCATTAAGTGCTAAGGCAATGGGCTTTATTGTCGCAACGCTTGATCCTGATCCAGACTGTCCGGCTAAAGGAGTTTCTGATATTTTTGTGGAAAGTAGTTTTGACAATCCCTTAAAGCTTTCGTCTTTTTGTCAGAAGTGCGATTTCGTAACTTATGAATTTGAAAATATTCCTTATCGCTTGATTGAAGGATTAGAGAAAAAATTCAATATTCCACAAGGACATAAACCTTTATATTATTCACAAAATCGTTTGGTAGAAAAAAATGCTGCTCTTAATTTAGGAATTAAAACAGCGAAATTTCTAGCTATTAAATCTTATGAAGAGCTAATTTCTAAGTATCAGGAAATTGGCTTGCCTGCAGTTTTAAAAACTATTGAAGGTGGCTATGATGGTCATGGGCAAGTAGTTTTAAGAAATGAAACTGATTTAGAAAATGGTAAAAAACTTCTGGAAAATCAGGAATGTATTCTTGAAGAGTTTTTGGTTTTTGAAAAAGAATTAAGTATTATTTCCGCAAGAAGCACTAAAGGCGAAACCGCCTTTTTCCCTGTTAGTGAAAATGTTCATAAAGATAATATCCTTTTTACATCAACAGTTCCGGCTAATATTTCCAAGGAAATAGAACAAGAAGCTAAGAAGATTGCTTCTAAAGTACTCGACGGATTATCTTTAATTGGTACTTTAGCAATTGAATTTTTCTTAAAAGATGGTACGCTTTATTTTAATGAAATGGCCCCAAGACCACATAATTCAGGACATTATACTATTGAAGGATGTGAAACTAGTCAGTTTGAACAACATGTCAGAAGCGTTACTGGCATGACTTTAGGAAACACAAAATTAATTCAACCGACAGTAATGATTAATCTGTTAGGTGATGATGTTAAATTACTAGATAAGCTTTCCCAGACAAAAGCCTTTAAAGATATAAAAATTCATCTTTATGGTAAGAAGTCAATTCGCCATAAGCGGAAAATGGGTCATCTTACCTTTATCAATTACAATCTAGAAGAAAGTTTGAAAATATATAAGGAGAATAATCATGAGTAAATTATTAGATGTTCGTTATTATGTTATAAAAAAAGCACATTTTAATACAGCCTCAAAGCTTTTAATCCAGGAATTAAATGAATCATTAGCGTTAAAAATAACTAATCTAGATATTTATAATGTTTATGATATTTTTAAACTTAATCCTAATATCACCGAACAGCTTAAAAACCAAATTATCAGCGAACCAATCACGGATACTGTATTAAGTGATTTGAATTTAACGGGTAAAGACTATTTGGCATTAGAATATTTACCTGGTCAGTTTGACCAAAGGGCATTAAGCGCTATGGAATGTATTTTATTGATTGATCCACTTTCAGAAGCTGTTGTAACAACTGGTAAAATCTATTTGTTTACGGGTTTAAAACAAGACGAATTAGTTAAAGTTAAGAAGTATTTACTTAATCCTTTAGAATCAAGAGTAAAAGATTTAAATAAATTGGCTCTAGACCTTGATTATTCGATTAAGCCTTATCAGGAATTTCCAGGTTTCATTAAATTTAATGAGAAAGAACTTAATAAAGTCCATGAAGAATTAAATCTGGCGATGTTGCCGGCTGATTTTGCTTTTATTCAAAAATATTTTAAAGAAGAAGGTCGCGATCCAAATGAAGCAGAGCTTAAAATGCTTGATACTTATTGGAGTGATCATTGCCGGCATACGACCTTTGAAACTGAATTAACGAATATTGATTTTGAAGATGGTTTCTTAAAAACGGAAATCGAAAACACATTACTAGATTATATTAAAACAAGAAAAACTTTAAAACGTGATGAAAAACCTTTTACTTTAATGGAATTAGCAACTGCTAATGCTAGATTAGAAAGAGCTAATGGCAATCTTGAGGACTTAGAGGTCAGTGAAGAAAATAATGCTTGTAGTATTTTTGTAAACTGTAATTTTATTGATGGCAGTCAAGAACGTTACTTAGTAATGTTTAAAAATGAAACGCATAATCATCCAACTGAAATTGAGCCATTTGGCGGCGCTTCAACATGTTTAGGTGGTGCAATCAGAGATCCTCTGAGTGGCAGAACTTATGTCTATCAAGGTATGCGTATTACAGGGGCTGCCGATGTTACTGAGCCTATTTCAAAAACAATCGCTGGTAAATTACCACAACGAACTATAACGAAAAGAGCAGCTGAAGGATTTGCCTCTTATGGTAATCAGATTGGTTTAACAACAACTTATGTTAAAGAAATCTATCACCCAGGATATGTAGCGAAAAGAATGGAAGCCGGCGCAACAGTTGGTGCGGCTAAAGCTTCTCATGTAGTTAGAATTACGCCAGAAAAAGGCGATAGAGTTATTTATGTTGGAGGACCAACTGGCAGAGATGGCATTGGTGGCGCTACTGGCTCTTCTAAAAACCAAACAGAAAAATCAATTGTTGTTTCAGCAGCTGAAGTTCAAAAAGGTAATGCACCAGAAGAAAGAAAACTACAAAGATTGATGCGCAATCCTAATGTCACAAAACTGATTAAAAAAGCTAATGACTTTGGGGCTGGTGGTGTTAGTGTCGCAGTTGGTGAATTAACACCTTCCATTTTAATCAATCTAGATAAAGTTCCATTGAAATATCCGGGAATGAATCCGATGGAAATTCTATTAAGTGAATCGCAAGAGCGAATGGCTTTTGTTGTTGCGGCTAAAGATGTAAAAGCCTTTATTGATTTATGTAATCAAGAAAATTTGGTTGCTGTGGAAATCGCTGAAGTTACGGATAATGGGCGGATGACAGCAATAAAAGATGGTAAAAAAATCGTTGATATCAAGCGTTCATTTTTAGAGACAAATGGTATCAGACAAAAAGCAGTAGCGAAGATTGGTATGCCAAAAACAGATGAATCACCTTTTGCTTTAACACCAGCCGGTAAAAACCTTTCTGAGAAACTACTTAATAATTTAACTGATTTGAATCATGCGAGTAGCCGTGGTTTAAAGGAAATGTTTGACTCTACAATTGGTTCTGGTACTGTATTTATGCCTTATGGCGGAAAGTATCAGTTAACTGAACATCCATTATCTATTCAATTAATCCCTTCTTTAGATAAAACCGCAACTACCGCAACTCTTTTAGCGCATGGTTATAATCCGCTTATTTCTTCGTATAGTCCTTATTTAGGTGGTATCTATGCCGTAATTGAAGCTTGTGCCAAAATCGTTGCGGCTGGCGGTGAATTAAGCAAAATTCGATTATCCTTTCAGGAATTTTTTGAAAGAGTCGGTAGCGATGATTTAAAATGGGGTAAACCGCTTCAAGCCTTATTAGGGGCTTATAAAGTCATGAAAAACTTTAAATTAGCTGCTATTGGTGGTAAAGATTCAATGAGCGGAACCTTTAAAGATATCCATGTTCCACCTGCTTTGATTGCTTTTGCACTTTGTACAGAAGAAGCAAACAAACTAATTTCTAATGAACTTAAAAAGACAGGAAACAACCTTTATCTTTTAAAACCAAAAACAGATGAATTTGGCTTGCCTGATTTAGCTTCTTGTTTGAAAAACTTCTCATATCTCACAGCGTTAATTAAAGATAATAAAGTTTTAGCCGCAGAATCAATGGCGATGGGTGGTTTATCAAAAACATTATTTAATATGGCAATCGGTAATAAAATTGGTTTTAATATTAAACTTGATGAAATACTACTTTTTCAGGAAATGCCAGGGGCTTTCATTATTGAAACAACAGAGAGCTTAAAAGATGATGCGTTAATCTTATTAGGAAAAACTAGTAATGGCAATATTCTTATTAATGAAAACAGTTTTAACTTCGAAGAAATTCAAAAGGCTTCTGAAAGCCGCTTAGAGCCAGTTTTCCCAAATTATACTAATAATGTTTATCCAAAAGTGGAAGAAATTACTTATCCAGATAAAAAAATCAGTAATCTTAATTCAAAAAAAGCAGTGAAAGTTTTACTTCCTATTTTTCCAGGAACTAACTGTGATTATGACACTATCAGTGCTTTTTCTAAACATGGCGCAACTATAGAGCCTTTAGTGTTTAATAATATGAGTGCTAAAGATATTACGGAAGCTATTAAGCTTTTAGCGCAAAAAATCACAGAAACAGATATTTTAGTCTTTAGTGGTGGTTTTTCTGGAGGCGATGAACCAGATGGTAGTGGTAAATTTATTGCTAATGTAATTAATCAGCCAGCCGTTAAAAAAGCAATTGATAGTTTATTAAGCCGTAAAGGTTTAATCTTAGGGATTTGTAATGGTTTTCAGGCCTTAATTAAATCTGGTCTTTTAGCTAGCGGGAACTTGACTTTATTCCATAATGATATCAACCGTCATGTTTCTAAACTTGTAAAAGTCAGGTATACTGGGGCTAAATCACCTTGGTTTAATAACTTTAAAGCTAATGATATTCAAACAGTAGCGATCAGCCATGGTGAAGGTAAGTTCTGGGCAGATGATAATACATTAAATAGTTTGGTGGAAAATGGTCAAGTAGCTTATCAATACGTTGATTTTGACGGTAAGCCTTCAATGGATATCAATTTTAACCCTAATGGATCATTAGCTGCTGTTGAGGCTTTAATTTCTCCGTGTGGTTTAATTTTAGGTAAAATGGCTCATAGTGAAAGAGCTAATCCCAATATTTTTAGAAATATTCCAAATCAGGTTTCTCAAGATATCTTTTTAAACGCAATCAATTATTTTAGGGAGAAGCAATAATGGTTGAACTTAGAAGAGAGAATATGCTTGTTGATGGTAAAACCAAACAACTCTTCAAAATGGATAATAACGACCAATTAGCAATTCGCTTTAAAGATGATGCTTTAACTTTTTATGGTATTAAAAAAGCTAATATTCCTGATAAAGGAATTATTGTGGCTAAAATTAATGAACTATTATTTTCTTATCTGAATGCCAATGGCATTCCGACTCACTTTGAGAAAAGACTTACGGAAGATGCTTTTTTATGCCGAAAAACAGTTGCTTTTCCAATAGGTTTAGTTGTAAGAAATATTTCCTCAGGAAAATTTGCGGATAAGTTTTTAGTACCAGAAGGAAAAAATCTTAAAAAGCCCGTTTTTGAAATTTGTTATTTTAATGAGAATTTAGGGAATCCACTTATTAATGACTCTCAAGCAGTAGCGTTAGGGCTATTTAAAGAAAAAGATTTGAAAGTAATTTATAAAATAGCTAAAAAAGCAAATTTACTACTAAAAAACTTCTTTTTGGAGAAAGGTTTGTTGTTAGTTGATTTTAAATTGCATTTTGGTAAAGTTGGAACAGAAATCATTTTAATTGATGAGTTGTCGCCAGATATTGCCAGAATTTGGGATAAAAAAACAAAAAAGCGCCTCGATAAAGATGTTTTAAAACTTGATTTAGGTGATTTAAAGAAAAGTTATTCGGAGATTTTAGACCGGATAAAGGAGTGAGTATTTTAATGATGAAACGGGAAATCAATGAAGAATGTGGTGTTATTGCTGTTTATAATGTCAAAGATGCAGCGACATTAGCTTATTATGGTTTACATTCGCTTCAGCACCGCGGCCAGGAAGGCGCAGGCATTGTCACCCATCAAGGGGCTGAATTTCATCGTATCAAAGGTAACGGATTAGTATCGGAAGTCTTTAATAATGAAAACATCCTTAGTTTATTTGGTGATTGTGCTCTTGGCCATGTTCGTTATTCTAGTGCAACGGGCAGAGGAATCGAAAACGTCCAGCCTTTTTATTTCAAGCATTCTACAGGTGATTTTGCGCTTGCCCATAATGGTAATATCGTTAATGCTAAAGCTATCAGGACTTATCTAGAACAGTCAGGTACAATCTTCCAGTCGACTAGTACTGGTGAAATTTTAGCCCATCTTTTAAAAAGAGAGCGCCATAAAAATCAACACAATGCGATTATGCAGGCGCTAAATATTTTAGAAGGCGCATTTGCCTTTGTTATTATGACAAAAGAAGGCATGTATGCGGCTCGTGATCGTCAGGGGTTAAGACCACTTTGTTTAGGCAAACTTAGGGATGGTTATATCTTTGCTAGTGAATCTTGTGCGCTTGATATTATCGGAGCGGAGTTTATCAGAGATATTCAGCCGGGCGAGTTAGTAGCTATTGAGAATAGTAAAGTAACTTCGCATTTTTTTGCTCCAAATGGGATTAATCGGATTTGTTCGATGGAATACATTTACTTTGCCAGACCAGATTCCAATATTGACAATATTAATGTGCATGCCGCAAGAAAAAGAACAGGTATTATTTTAGCAGAAGAACATCCAGCGGATGCAGATATTGTTATCGGGATTCCTGATTCGTCAATTTCTGCAGCAGTAGGTTATAGTGAAAAAACTAAAATTCCTTACGAAATGGGTTTAGTTAAAAATAAATATATTGGTCGCACCTTTATTCAACCTTCCCAGGAATTAAGGGAAAAAGGTGTGCGCATGAAATTGTCAGCTGTATCGGCACTTGTTAAAAACAAGAATGTTGTTTTAATTGATGACTCGATTGTCAGAGGTACAACTATCAGACAAATTGTTAATTTAATCAAAAATGCCGGAGCGAATAAAGTGCATATCCGAATCGCTTCGCCGCCGATGAAGTATCTTTGTTTTTATGGAGTTGATACCCAAACATATGATGACTTAGTCAGTTCCCGAAAAACAAATGAGGAATTAAGAAAAATGATTAATGCCGATTCACTGGAATTTATTAGTGAACAAGGTTTAAGAAAAGCAATTGGTCATGAGACTTGTTGTATGGCTTGCTTTAATAAAGATTATCCTACTCCTGTTTATCAGGATAATAAGGAATAAATAAGGGGGATTATATGTCCAAGAAATATCAGGAAGCCGGTGTAAGCCTAGATGCTGGTTATGATGCAGTTGAAAGAATAAAGAAACAGACGATGCGAACTAACAGACTTGGGATGATGAAAGGTTTCGGTTCTTTTGGGGGTATGTTTGACTTATCGGCATTAAATTATAAGAATCCGGTTCTTGTCAGTGGTACTGATGGTGTTGGAACTAAACTGTTATTGGCGATTGAAATGGATAAGCATGATACAATCGGTGAAGATTTAGTAGCGATGTGTGTTAATGATATTTTAGCGCAAGGAGCAGAGCCTTTATATTTCCTCGATTATATTGCGACAGACAAAGTAATCCCTGAAAAAGTTGAAGCAATCGTCAGTGGTATCGCTAATGGCTGTATGAAAGCTGGTTGTGCTTTAATTGGTGGCGAGACTGCCGAGATGAGTAATATGTATGCCAAAGATCATTACGATTTAGCTGGCTTTGCGGTCGGTGCTGTTGAAAAAGAGCAACTTATTACTGGTGAAGATGTTGAAGTTGGTGATTTGCTTATTGGTTTAGCTTCTAGCGGCATTCATTCTAATGGTTATTCTTTAGTAAGAAAAATTATTCAGGATAATAAATTATCACTTTCAGAACATTATGACTTAGGAGCCTCTTTAGGAGATGTGGTGCTTGCGCCAACAAGAATTTATGTTAAACCGATCCTGGAATTAATGAAGAAAGTCAAAGTTAAAGCGCTAATGAATATTACTGGTGGTGGCTTTGTGGAAAATCTTCCGCGTGGCATCAAAAAGACTCAGGGAATCAAGATTACTAAAGGTAGTTGGCCAGTTCCTAAGATTTTTAAGTTGCTAGAAGATTATGGTCAAGTTTCTCATCAAGAAATGTATGAAATCTTTAATATGGGAATTGGACTTACTTTAGTTGTTAAAAAAAGCGATGCAGAAAAAGTTATGGAAATATTACATAAGTTTGGTGAGACAAGTTATCTGATTGGTAGTGTTACTGATAAACCTGGAGTCGTAATCGAATGAGAAAACTTGCGGTCTTTGCCAGTGGCAGTGGCTCTAACTTTGAAGCAATCGTTAAAGCTTGTAAAAAAAAGCTAATTAATGGCGAAGTAGTCTTTGTACTTTATGATAGAAAAAATGCTTTTGTTTCTGAAAGAGCGAAACGACTTGGGATTAAAAGCATTTATCTTAATCCTAATGACTTTTCGTCTAAGGATGCCTATGAAGATGAAATTATCTATCATCTGACAATCAATAAAATCGAACTTGTTTGTCTAGCAGGTTATATGCGAATTATCAGCATGAAACTTATTTTAGCTTATTTAGATAGGATTATTAATATTCATCCTAGTTTACTTCCAGCCTTTAAAGGTAAGGATGCAATAGCGGATGCTTATAATTATCCAGTTAAGATTACTGGGGTCAGCGTTCATCATGTTGTTTTAGAAGTAGATGGTGGTAAGATTATTGCTCAGAAAGCTCTTATAATCAAAAAAGATGAGAGTCTGGAAAGTTTAACGAAGCGAATCCATCGGATTGAGCATCAGCTTTATCCTTTGGCTATCAATAAAATTTTGGAGGAAATATGAGTAACGGAAAAAAGAGGGCACTACTTAGTGTAAGTGATAAAACCGGCTTGATTGAATTTGCTAAGGAACTTAAGCTCTTAGGCTTTGAGCTGATTTCTACCGGTGGGACAAAAAAGAGTCTTATCGAGCATAAAATAGCAGTTATAGGTATCGAAGAAGTAACTGATTTTCCAGAAATCTTAGATGGTCGCGTAAAAACCTTGCATCCTAAGGTTCACGGAGGACTTTTAGCCAGAAGGGATAATCCGGAAGATGAGAAGACTTTAGCAAATAATGGTATCAGTTATATCGATCTTGTTGTTGTTAACCTTTATCCTTTTGAGGAAACAATCAAAAAAACAGGCGTCACGCTTCTTGAGGCGATTGAAAATATTGATATCGGTGGACCTTCGATGTTAAGAAGTGCAGCTAAAAATCATGCTTCTGTGACTGCTATTTGTGATCCATCTGATTATTCTAAAGTCATTAGCGAACTAAAAGAGTTTGGTGATACTAGCTTAGAAACCAAGGCTTGGCTTGCGGCTAAAGTTTTCCGACTGACTTCGCTTTATGACCAGAAAATCGCTGATTATCTAAATAAAGAAGAAGTTCTGACTTTAACTTTTCAAAAACAAAATGAACTTCGCTATGGTGAAAATCCGCATCAAAAGGCGGCTTTTTATAAAGAAGTAAATCCAGCTGGTTTTTCCTTAAGCTCAGCGACTCAGCTACATGGTAAGGAATTATCTTATAACAATATCAATGATGCTGAAGCAGCTCTTAATTTAATTAAAGAATTTGAAGAGCCGGCAGCGGTAGTAATCAAACATATGAATCCTTGTGGTGTTGGTGCTGATAAGACCCATTTATTAGCCTTTCAAAAAGCTTATGCGGCTGATCCAATTTCAATCTTTGGGGGCATTGTTTGTTTTAATGGTGTTGTTTGTGAACAGTTAGCTAGATTGTTGAGTCCGATATTCTTAGAAATTATTATTGCCGAAAGTTTTTCTTCAGAAGCCCTAAAGATATTAATGCGCAAAAAAGATCTCAGATTGTTAACTATTTCTTTCCAGGATAAAAAAGAGCCATTTAAGACTTTTGTTTCAGTGCGTGGTGGTTTACTTGTTCAAGATGCGGACATTGAGACAGCTGATAGTCAGACTTTTAATTGTGTGACTAAAAGAAAACCAACAGCCGCAGAAATTAAGGATCTTACTTTTGCGATGAAGGTTTGTAAGCACGTAAAATCTAATGCGATTGTTGTTGCGGCAAATGGTCAATCTCTTGGCGTTGGTGCTGGTCAAATGAACAGAATTGGCAGTGCCGAAATTGCACTTAAGCAAAGTGCAACTTTAAGCTCTGGACCAAAGGTTTTAGCAAGCGATGCCTTCTTTCCTTTTGATGATGTTGTCAAGATGGCTAGCCTTTATCAAGTTAAAGCTATTATTCAGCCAGGCGGTTCCGTTCGCGACAATGATTCGATTAAAGCCTGTGATGAACTGGGTATCGCTATGGTTTTTACTGGCATCCGCCATTTTAGGCACTAAATTATGAAGATACTTGTTATTGGCCGTGGTGGTAGAGAACATGCCATCATCAAAAAATTGGCCGAAGAAAAAAGTCATCAACTTTATGCGGCACCTGGAAATGCGGGAATTGCCAATGATGCGAAACTTGTTGAAATCGATGAATTAAATAATGAAAAACTTTTAGAGTTTGCTTTAAAGGAAAAAATCGATTTAACGATTGTTGGTCCTGAGAGTGCTTTAATGAATGGTATTTGTGATTTATTTAGAAAACATAACTTAATGATTTTTGGACCAAATAAAAGTAGTGCCGAAATTGAAGGCTCAAAAGAGTTTGCTAAAAAGATTATGGTAGAAAGCAATGTGCCGACTGCTAACTACCAAAGTTTTACTGATTATCAGGAAGCGGTTAGTTATGTTAAAAGGACTGGTGTGCCAACAGTAATTAAAAATGATGGCTTAGCTGTTGGTAAAGGCGTAGTAGTTGCTTTTACGGAAACAGAAGCAATTGAGGCTTTGCAATTGATGCTTGTTGAAGATAAATATAATTCAGGTAAAGTTATTATTGAAGAATATTTAGAAGGCGAAGAATTTTCCTTAATGGCTTTCGTTCATAATGAAAAAGTTTTTCCGCTACCAGTAGCTCAAGATCATAAACGCGCTTTTGATAACGATCAAGGACCAAATACTGGTGGCATGGGAGCCTATTCACCAGTTCCATTTGTGACAGATTCGATTATAAGTGAGGCAGTAGAAAAGGTTTTAAAACCAGTCGCCAAAACTTTATATAAAAACGGGACACCGTTTTCAGGAATTCTTTACGCTGGTTTGATTCTTACTAAAGCAGGAATTAAGGTAATTGAATTTAATGCTCGCTTTGGTGATCCGGAAACGGAAGTAGTTTTACCTAAAGTTAAAAACAAATTATCAGAAGTAATTCTTGATTTATTAAAAGGAAAAGATTTAAGTTTAGAAATTGATTCTTCCTATGTTTTAGGAGTTGTAATGGCCTCAATCGGTTATCCAGGTGATTATCAAAATGGTTCTGTTTTAGAAATAAAAAATAATCCGGCGATTTTACATATGGGAACTAAAATCAAAGACAATATTCTTAAAACAAATGGCGGTAGAGTTTTGTTTGTTTTGGGCCAAGGAGAAACGTTAGAAAAAGCCTTTCAGGCTGCTTATCTTAATCTTTCAGATGTCAAAGCTGATAAACTTTTTTATAGAAAAGATATCGGCAAAAGATTCATTAACTAAAATAATTTATGAAGGAGAATATTATGGAGTCTATATATATCGGAAAAACTAAAGATGTATTCAAACTAAAAGACGGAAATTATTTGCTTAAATTTAAAGACGACGTGACATCAGCTAATGGTGTTTTCGATCCGGGAGCGAATTCTACAGGTCTTAAGATTGAAGGTGCCGGACAGGCTGGTTTAGCGATGAGCGCTTATTTCTTTAAGCTTTTGGCTGCTAACAATATTCCGACTCACTTTGTAGATTACAATCTTTCTGAAAATACGATGGTTGTAAAACCTGTTAAAGTTTTTGGTAAAGGGCTAGAGGTAATCTGTCGTTTAAAAGCGACAGGAAGTTTTACTAAGCGTTTTGGTGAATATATCAATGATGGTGCTCCTTTAGATTATTACGTAGAAGTTACGACGAAAAATGATTTGGCTGGTGACCCATTTATTAATGAAGAGGCTTTAACGCAGTTGAATATTTTAAATAATGCTGACTATCAGAAAATTATTAATTTAACTAAAGATATTACTAGATTAATCAAAGCGGAATTAGCTAAAAAAGCTATCGAACTTTATGATATCAAATATGAATTTGGTTTTGACCAGACAGGAATATTACTAATTGATGAAATATCTGGTGGTAATATGCGAACCTATAAAAACAATAAAAAACTGATGCCTTTAGAATTAAGTGCTTTAGTTTTAAAATAAAGAAAGGATGTGGTGTTTTGAAAAAAGATTTATTAGCTTTACGTAATCTTTCAGTTGATGAGATTATGGAAATTCTTTTGGAGGCCGAAAAAATCGAAGAAGGGAAAACTTACGATTTAAGCAATAAGATTGTGGCTAGTCTATTTTTTGAAACTTCCACACGCACGCAATATTCGTTTTTAACAGCGATGGCTAAATTAAAGATTAAAGAATTAAACTTTAATCCAGTTGGTTCGAGTCTTTCTAAAGGCGAGAGTTTTTATGATACAGTTAAAACTTTCGAATCATTAGGAGTTGATGCCTTTGTTATCAGGCATTCGGAAGATGAATATTACAAACAACTAAAAAACATTAAAGTTCCGATTATAAACGGAGGCGATGGTTCTAAAGATCATCCGACGCAATCACTACTAGATCTTTATACAATTTATCAGGAGTTCAAGAACTTTCAAGGCTTAAAGATTGCGATAGTTGGTGATATCAAACACTCTAGAGTTGCGCATACTAATATCGAAGTAATGAAACGTTTAGGTATGGAAGTAAAATTATCCGGTCCTAAGGAGTTTTGGGAAGAAGGTTATGATTTTCTAGCTTTAGAGGAAGTATTGCCTAAAGTTGATATTGTTATGTTATTAAGAGTTCAAAACGAAAGGCATCAGTCGTTATTTAAATTAAGTAACGCTGAGTACCTAGAAAAATATGGTTTGACGATGGCTAAAGTTAACATTATGAAGAAAAATGCAATCATTATGCATCCAGCACCCTTCAATCGCGGTGTGGAGATAGCGGATGATGTTGTGGAATGTCCTAAATCACGGATATTCAAACAAATGGCTAACGGCGTGTTTATCCGACAGGCAGTCTTAAAGAGGAGTTTGATTAATGAATAGTTATCTTTTAAAAAATGGCTGGTTTTTTATGGCTGGTGTTAAAACGGTTAAGGATATTTTAATCGAAGATGGAGTTATTACAAAAATCGAAGAAAATATCAAAACTACTTACCCGATTATTGATTGCAGTAATTTACTGATTGCGCCGGCATTTATTGATCCGCATGTGCATCTAAGGGAACCGGGTTTTCCAGATAAAGAAACAATCGCAACTGGAACTAAAGCGGCGCTTAAAGGTGGCTATACTACTGTCTTTGCGATGCCTAATTTGAATCCGGTTTGTGATTCTTTGGAACACTTAGACCTTGAGGAAGCGCTGATTAAAGAAAATGCGGTTATTGAAGTTTTGCCGGTTGCTAGTATTACTAAGAGCCAAAACGGTAAAGAGCTGAGTGATATTGAAGAGTTAGCGAAAAGAGTTATCGCTTTTTCCGATGACGGACATGGCTTTAAATCTAAAGAAGTCGCTTTAAAAGCGATTGAAGCGATAAAAAAGACAAATCGTCCTTTATTAAGTCATGTTGAAGATATTGAGCTTGTTGAAGGTGGGGTTGTTGCGCCAAACGAAATCGAAACTTTGCGCGACTATCCGACAATTTCCAACCGCAGTGAATATCAGCCTTTAGAAAGAGAACTAAACTATCAATTAGATACTAAAATTCGTTATCATATTTGTCATGTTTCAACTAAAGAGTCTATTGATATGATTCGTTATTATAAAAAGAATAATCCGTTACTGACTTGCGAGGTAACACCGCATCACCTGATCTTATCAACGTTGGATTTAGAAAACGATGCGCTTTTTAAAGTGAATCCGCCAATTAGAAGTTTAGAAGATGTCCATGCCTTAAGGGAAGCCTTAAAAGACGGGACGATTGATATGATTGCGACCGATCATGCACCGCATACTGAAGAAGAAAAAAAGCTGGGATTTTTAAGGGCTCCGTTTGGCATAAGCGGAATCGAAGTAGCTTTTTCGCTCCTTTATACTGAAATTGTTTTAAAAAATATAATTCCTCTAGATAAGTTACTTACTTTAATGTCTGATAATGTCAGTCAAACCTTTGGATTGCCATTTAATCATATTAAACTTGGTAATGTAGCAAATCTTGTTGTGATCGATTTGGAAACAGAATATCGAATTGATCGAAATAAATTTATTTCAAAAGGAAAGAATACACCTTTTGAAAACAAATTAGTCAAAGGTGAAGTCAAAAAAACAATTTTTCAAGGGAGTGTATTATGGGATATCAAGTAAAATTAGTTTTAGAAAATGGAAAAGTCTTTGAAGGTCTAAGTTTGGCTAGTCAGGATATCGTAACAGGTCCTGTTATAATTTCCAGACTTCAAAGCAGTTATCTGGAAACGATGACCGATCCGGCAAACTTAGGGACAATTGTAGTTTCTGCTAGTCCGCTATTAGGAAATTATGGAGTTAATGATGAAGATTTTGAATCGGATAACATTACAGTCAAGGCCTTAGTCTGTCATGATTATTGCGAGACACCAGCAAATTTTCGCAGTCAGGAAAGTCTTTCGGAGTTCTTTAACGAGAAAAACAAAGCTTTAATCACGGGAATTGAAACGAGAAACTTGGCACAATCCTTAAGAGAAGATGGTGAAATGTTAGGAACAATCGTACCATTAGATTATCCGGCCGAAAAGATTAAAGAGAGTTTTAAGAATTATAAACGTCAATATCAAGAAATTACGACTAAACCGTTAGTTGTAAAAACTAAAAATCCAAAATATCAGGTTTTAGCGATTGATTATGGAATTCGAAATAGCTTAATTGCCTTGTTAAAGGAAATAGGCTGTAACATTACTGTTGTCAGACCAGACATTAAAAAAAGCGATTTAGTTAAATATCAGTTTGACGCTCTTGTTTTAACTTCTGGTGTCAACGAAATAAATGAAAGTTACTTAAATAATTTAAAGGAATTTATTGATGATTATCCAATATTGGCTGAAGGCATTGGCGCTTTTTATTACCTTAAAGCGAAAGGTATTTCTGTTAAACGCTTAAATACAACATTAATTATTGATAATCATGGTATCAAGGATTTAGAACGTAATAAAATCTTTTTCCCGAGTTTTAATCTAGCTTATAAAGCCGTTAAAGCTCCTAAAAAATTGATTAGTCACTTTGATGAGATTAATGAAGAAGCTGTAGGTTTTAAGGATGAGAAAGCGCAAGTCGTATTCTTTGAACTAAATAATGAACCTGAAAGCCAAAAACTTGTTAAAGATTTTTTAAAGAAGGGAGAATCTGTATGCCGTTAAGAAAAGATATTAAGAAGTTATTAGTTATTGGTAGTGGTCCGATTGTTATCGGTCAGGCTGCTGAGTTTGATTATGCTGGTACGCAAGCTTGTTTACAGTTAAAGGAATTAGGTTATGAAGTTGTACTTTGTAACTCCAATCCCGCAACGATCATGACCGATAGAGAAATGGCTGATAAGATTTATATGGAGCCTTTAGATCTGGAATTTATTTCTAAGATTATTCGTAAAGAGCGCCCGGACGCCTTAATTACTTCCTTAGGTGGTCAAACAGCTTTAAATCTGGCAGTTCAATTAGAGAAAAAAGGAATTTTAGCTGAATGTCGGGTTGAGGTTTTAGGAACGGAAATCGCTAATATCGAAAAAGGTGAAGACCGTAAATTATTTAAAAAGCTTTGTCAGGAAATCGGTGAGCCGGTTTTAGAATCATATATTGCTAATACAGTTGAAGAAGCTTTGACTTACGCTAATAAAATTGGTTATGAAATTATTGTGCGTCCCGCCTTTACTTTAGGAGGTACTGGTGGCGGTTTCGCTAAAAACGATGATGAGTTAAGAAGATTAGCTGAATATGGTTTAAAGATGTCGCCAGCTAATCAGGTCTTAATTGAAAAATCGATTAAAGGTTTCAAAGAAATTGAATTTGAAGTTATGCGCGATGATGTTGACACTTGTATTGCGATTTGTAGTATGGAAAACATCGATCCGGTTGGTGTTCATACCGGAGACTCAATGGTAGTTGCGCCAGCTCAGACATTAGCTAAAAAAGAATATCTGATGCTTAAGAACTCAGCTTTAAAAATCGTTCAGGCATTAAAGATTAAAGGTGGCTGTAATGTTCAGTTTGCTTTAGACCCGGAAAGTTTTGATTATTATATCATTGAAGTTAATCCTCGCGTTTCCAGAAGTAGTGCTTTAGCTAGTAAGGCTTCTGGTTATCCAATCGCTAAAGTTACGGCTTTAATTGCTTGTGGTTTAAGATTAGATGAAATTCAGTTAGGAGTCACAAAGGCTTGTTTCGAACCGGCTTTTGATTATGTTGTAACTAAGTTTGCCAGATTCTGTTTTGATAAATTTCAAAGAGCGGATCGAACGCTTTCTACCCAAATGAAAGCTACTGGAGAAGTTATGTCGATCGATGCGACTTTTGAAAGTAGTTTTATGAAAGGCGTCAGGTCTTTAGAAATTGGCGTTGATCATTTGGAATTAAAGAAACTTTTTGAAGTTACAACTGAGGATCTTTTCGAACAAATTGTTAAACCTACTGATGAGCGGATTTTTGAAATTGCCGAACTTATCAGAAGAAAAGTTGATATCAAAGAAATTTATGATAAATCAAAAGTAGATATTTTCTTTTTAGCAAAAATCAAAAAAATTATTGATGCGGAAAAGTTAATTAGTAAAAATATTAAAGTTGATGATTTAAGAACTCTAAAAAAACTTGGTTTTGCGGATAGTTATATTGCTAGAAAAGCAAGCATTACTTTAGAAGAAGTTTCTAGTTTAAGAGTTAAAAATAATATCGTTCCGGCTTATAAATATATCGATACCTGTGCTGGCGAATTCGGTACTTATATTCCTTATTTTTATGCTACCTATGGTTTAACAAGTGAAGTAAAACCAAGTACAAGAGAAAAAATCATTATTCTTGGCAGTGGTCCGATCAGAATCGGTCAAGGTGTAGAATTTGATTATTCAACAGTTCACGCTGTTTGGGCATTAAAGGAATTAGGTTATGAAGCAATTGTTATTAATAACAATCCGGAAACAGTCTCAACTGATTACCTAATGACTGATAAACTATATTTTGAAGGTTTAACAGAAGAAGATGTGATGAGCATCGTTGACTTTGAAAAACCAAAAGGAATCATTTGTACTTTTGGTGGTCAGACCGCAATCAATTTGGCTGAACGTCTTACTTTAAGGGGTGTCAATTTAATCGGAACAAACTTTAAAGCAATTGAAAATGCCGAAAATCGCGATATGTTTGATGCTATTTTAAAGAAATTAGCAATTAAAAGACCACAAGGTAAAACGGTATTTACTTTAAAAGAAGGTCTTAAAGCTGCTAATGATTTAGGTTATCCGGTTATTGTCAGACCAAGTTATATCCTTGGTGGTCGGGCAATGCAAGTTGTTTATCAGGATTTATCTTTAAAGCAATACTTAGAAGAAGCTTTTCAGGTACATGATAATCAACCAGTATTAATCGATAAATATATCTTAGGAAAAGAAATTGAAATTGATGCGATAAGTGATGGCACAACTTGTTTTATCCCAGGCATCATGGAGCATATTGAAGGAACTGGTATTCACTCCGGAGATTCAATAAGTGTTTACCCACCAATTTCGATAAGCGAAAAAGTTAAAACAGAAATTATTGATATTGCCTGTCGTCTTGGTAAAGGTATCGGGATAGTTGGACTCTTTAATATCCAGTTTATCGTTGATGAAAAAGAAGATATCTATATTATTGAGGTTAATCCTAGAAGCTCAAGAACTGTACCATTTCTTTCTAAAGTCACAAAAACTAACATGGCTAATATTGCGACTAAAGCGATGTTAGGAATTTCTTTAAAGGAACAAGGTATTACTCAGACGGCTCTGGCAGAAGGTTCAATGTTCTATGTTAAGTCACCAGTTTTCTCTTTTGCTAAAATCAAAGGTTTAGATAGTGTCCTAAGTCCAGAAATGAAGTCAACAGGCGAAGCAATCGGTTACGATAAATCGCTTAATAGAGCTTTATATAAAGCTTTGAAAGCTTCTAACTTAAAAATGGCTAATTATGGTACAGTCTTTGTGACGTTATCGGATTCAACTAAAGATCAGGCTTTATCTTTAGTGAAAAGATTCTATGATTTGGGCTTTAATATTGAAGCGACTTTTGGAACGGCTAAGTATTTGAATAAACATGAAATAAAAACTCGTTCCCGTAAAAAGATTTCAGAAGGTTCCGAAGAAATTATTGAATCAATCAGAAAAGGCTATATCAGTTATGTTTTAAATACAAGTGATAATAGTGACAGATCTGGACATGATGGTTTTTTAATCCGTCAGGTGGCTAGTGAAAATAATGTAACGACTTTCACAAGTTTAGATACGGTTAGAGTCTTATTGGATATTTTAGAAGAAATAACAGTTAAAGTAGATACAATTTAAGGGAGAGTAGCTATGATTAAAGAAATGACATTGATTCTTGAAAATAAAGAAATAATTAAAGATGTTTTTCAAATGATTCTCAAAGCTCCGGAAATTACTAAATTTGCGCTTCCCGGGCAGTTTGTCAATATTGATATTGGTTCTAAAGAACATCTCTTAAGAAGACCAATTAGTATTTGTCAGATAAAAAATGATTCTTTGATTTTAATTTATAAGATAGTAGGAAAAGGTACAGATATCTTAAGTATGAAAAAAGCAGGCGAGTATTTAGATACTTTAGGGCCGCTTGGTTCAGAATTTCCACTTGTTAAAAATAAAAAATGTCTTTTGATTGGTGGCGGTTTAGGAGTACCTCCTTTGTCATATCTTAGTGAAGCTCTATTAAAAAACAATAATCAAGTCATACCGGTTTTAGGTTTTAGTAAAGGTAATGATGTATTTGGTGAGAATCTGTTTAAAGAGCCACTTTTAGCAACGATAGATGGCACAAAAGGCTTTAAAGGCACAGTACTCGATTTGATTAAAGCGAAAAAACTGGACTTTGACTTTATTTATACTTGTGGTCCAGTGGGCATGTTAAAGGCTATTGAGGATACTTATCAGGAGAAAGTTGAAGGTTATATTTCCTTTGAGGAAAGAATGGCTTGTGGATTTGGAGCTTGTTATGGGTGTGCAGTCTTGACAAAGTTTGGGACAATGGTCAGAGTTTGTAAAGAAGGACCAGTCTTTCCGATGGGAGTGATTCAATATGGCGAAAATTAATTTAGCGGTAGATTTACCTGGCTTAAAACTTAAGAATCCAATCATTCCGGCATCCGGCACATTTGGCTTTGGCGAAGATTTTACTGAACTTTTTGATTTAAGTCTGTTAGGTTCAATTATGGTGAAAGGTACAACCCTAAATCCTAGGCTGGGAAATCCAAGTCCAAGAGTTGCGGAAACTTATGGTGGTATGCTTAATTCCATTGGTCTGCAAAATCCTGGTTCTGACGTTGTGATGAAAGAAAAATTACCGTTTCTTGCTCAATTTGACTTACCGGTTATCGTTAATATTAGTGGTAATACAATTGAAGAATACGCTGCTTTAGCCAAAATTATTAGTTCGGCGCCTAATGTTGGGGCTTTAGAAGTTAATATTAGCTGTCCTAATGTGAAAGAAGGCGGTATTACTTTTGGGACTGATCCAGTTATGGCCGCCGAAGTCACAAAAGCAGTTAAAGCTAATTCAACTGTACCAGTTTATATTAAATTAAGCCCCAATGTTACTGATGTCAAAAAAATTGCTAAAAGTGTTGAGGTTGCCGGTGCAGATGGTTTAACAATGATTAACACTTTAATTGGTATGCGCTTAGACTTAAAAACTGGTAAACCGATATTGGCTAATAAGATTGGTGGTCTTTCCGGACCAGCAATTAAACCAGTGGCGATTAAAATGATTTATGAAGTTTATAAAGAAGTATCAATTCCAATTATTGGGATGGGTGGCGTTCAAGACGCTGAAGATGTTCTTGAATTTTTATATGCCGGATCATCGGCTGTTGCGGTTGGTACGCTTAATATGATTGATCCATATATTTGTCCGAAAATTATTGAAGATTTGCCAAAAGTTTTAGCTAAATATGGCTTTAAGGATATTAAGGAAGCAATTGGTTTTAGTCATCGGTAAAAAGATTTGTCCTGAAATCTTAAAATATAAAAAGGGGAAGGCCTAATAACAGGACTTATTAGTGCCGCTAAAAATTATGAGTATTATAATTGCGATGGATTTTGATGATTCAAAAAAGGCGATTGATTTTCTAGCTTTATTTAAAGAGCCAGTCATTGCCAAAATCGGAATGGAGCTTTTTTATAAAAGTGGTCCGGATATTGTAGAAAAAATCAAAAAACTGGGACATCAGATCTTTATTGATTTAAAGTTATGTGATATTCCAAATACAGTTTATAGCGCGATGAAAGTTATTGGTAGTTATGGGGCTGATATCGTTAATCTTCATGCTTTTGGCGGTATTAAAATGATGAAAGAAGCAAAGCGCGGTTTAGTTGAGGGATCAACTGGAAAAGTCGCTAAATTAATTGCGGTAACGCAATTAACATCAAGTGATCCGGAAATGATTAAAAATGAGCTTTTGATTGATACACCACTTAACGAGTGTATCTTACAATATGCTAAAAATGCTAAGTTAGCTGGTTTAGATGGTGTTGTTTGTTCACCTTTAGAAGTTAGAATAATTAAAGAAGCAATCGGCGAAGACTTTTTAACCTTAACGCCAGGTATTCGTTACCCTGAGGCAGGCGCTGATGATCAGTTCAGAATCACAACGCCGGAAATGGCCGGAAAACTTAAAACCGATTATATCGTTGTTGGCAGACCAATTACTAGAGCAGAAAATCCAATAGCTAGTTATCAAAAAATCAATAAAGATTATCTTGGAGGTAAAAATGAAAGCTAAAATTGCCAGTCACTTATTAAAAATCAAAGCTGTTTTTCTTAATCCTGAGGAACCTTTTACTTGGGCTAGCGGTATTAAATCACCAATTTATTGTGATAACCGTCTTATTTTAGGTTATCCAGAGATCAGAAAAGATATTGAAACGGAATTAGCAAATTTAATTAAAAAGGAATTTCCTGGCTGCCAGAGATTAATGGGAACCGCAACAGCTGGTATTCCACATGCAGCTTATGTCAGCGCCATCTTAGATTTACCAATGGGTTATGTTCGTGGTAAAGCTAAGGATCATGGTCGTAATAACCAAATCGAAGGACCTTTAAATCCAGGCGATAAGGTAATTGTTATTGAGGATTTAATTTCAACTGGTGGTTCAAGTGTAGAAACAGTTAAAGCTTTAAAAGAAGTTGGTGCGGAAGTATTAGGATTAGTTTCCATCTTTACCTATGATTTTCCAAGAGCCGCAGAAACTTTTAAAGCCGAAAATGTTAAAGCTTTATCGTTAGTAGATTTTAAAACATTAGTAGAAGTTGCGGTTAAAGAAAATTATATTAAGGACGCTGATTATCAAAAACTATTAAAGTTTGCGGCTAATCCTAGTGATGCTTCCTGGAGAGACTAGAATGCAAAACTGGAACGAATTTATTGAAACAGAAATAAAAAAAATCCGCGAGACAGTGAAGGATAAAAAAGTCCTTTTAGGATTATCTGGCGGAGTAGACTCTTCGGTTGCGGCGGTTTTGATTCATCGCGCTATTGGCAATAATCTTTATTGTATGTATGTCGACCATGGCCTAATGCGTAAAAATGAAAGTGAAGAGGTAATGTCAGCTTTTAAAGATAATTTTCAGATGAATATTATCAAGGTTGATGCTAAGAAGCATTTCTTAAACAAACTTGAAGGAATCAGTGATCCTGAACAAAAAAGAAAGACGATTGGTTATGAGTTTATTAATGTTTTTGAAACAGAAAGTGCTAAACTTGGAACTTTTGACTTTTTAGCTCAGGGAACGATAAAAGCGGATTTATTGGAGAGTAAGAATTTAAAGACACATCATAATGTTGCTTTACCGGAAGATATGAAGATGCAAGTTCTTGAGCCTTTAAAAGAACTGTTCAAAAATGAAGTCAGAGAACTGGGCTTGGCTTTAGGAATCAGTGAAAACTTAGTATTTAGACAACCTTTTCCGGGACCTGGATTAGGTGTAAGGATTTTAGGTGCGATTACTGAAGATAAAATAAAATTAGTACAAGAAGCTGATTATATTTTACGTGATGAAATCCAAAAAGCAGGATTAGACAGAGCAATCTGGCAATACTTTGCTTGTTTACCAAATATTAAATCAGTAGGTATTAAGGATAATAAACGTTGTTATGCACATTCTATTATTATCAGAGCAGTCAATTCAGTTGATGCGGTTGAAGCTGATTGGGCGAGAATTCCTTACGAAGTTTTAGAAAAAATCAGTCAACGAATCGTGACTGAACTTAAAGATGTAAACCGGGTGCTTTTTGATATAACCGCAAAACCACCGGGAACTATTGAATTAGAATAAAAAGGAGGATAATATGGACGATAAAATTATCAAGGAAACATATACGTTTGATGATTTACTTTTAATTCCGAGGTATTCGGAAGTTTTACCAAGTGAAGTTGATTTAAAAACTAAACTGACTAAAGATATTACTCTAAATATTCCAATCCTTTCCGCAGCTATGGATACTGTTACGGAAGATGTTATGGCGATTGCTTTAGCTAGAGTTGGCGGTTTAGGTATTATTCACAAAAACATGTCGATTGAAAAACAGGCTTATCTGGTTTCTAAGGTAAAAAGAATCGAAAGTGGCATGATTAATAAGCCATTTGTTGTGAAGAAAACGGATACTTTAGAAAAGGTTAAATACTATTCTGATAACTTTGGCATTAGTGGCATGCCGGTTGTTAACGATAAGAATGAACTTATCGGAATTATTACCCATCGCGATATGCGTTATCAGACGGATCTTTCAATCGCGGTTGAAGGCGTAATGACTAGTAAAAATCTGATTACGGCCCAAAAAGGTATTAGTCTGAAAGAAGCCAAAGAAATATTAATCAGTAATAAAATCGAAAAATTACCGATTCTGGAAAAGAATAAGCTCTTTGGTATGATTACTTTAAAAGATATCGAAAATGTCAATGTTTATCCGAATGCTTGTAAAGATGAAAAAGGAAGACTTAGAGTTGGTGCCGCAATCGGGGTTAGTGAAGATAGCTTATTAAGAGTGGAAACTTTAGTTGAAGCTGGCGTTGACGTTATCAGTATTGATAGTGCTCATGGACACTCCAGGGGTGTTTTGGAGACAATCAAGAAAATTCGTAAGGCTTATCCTAAGTTACCGATTATTGGTGGTAATGTCGTAACCAAAGAAGCAGCTTTAGCTTTAATTGAAGCAGGAGCAGACTGTATTAAAGTTGGTGTTGGTCCTGGTTCTATCTGCACAACAAGAGTTGTGGCAGGTGTAGGAGTCCCTCAGATTAGCGCAGTTTATGATGTTTATCAGGCTTGTAAGGATAAAGATATTTGCGTTATCGCTGATGGTGGTATCAAACTTTCTGGTGATATCGCTAAGGCAATTGCGGCGGGCGCTGATTGCGTGATGCTTGGTGGCTTATTAGCTGGTTGTGATGAAGCACCAGGTGAAGAAGTCATCTTTAACGGTAGAAAATTTAAAGTTTATGTTGGCATGGGTTCGATTGCGGCGATGCAAAGAGGATCAAGTGATCGTTATTTTCAATCAAATCAAAAAGAAATGAAAAAATTAGTTCCAGAAGGTATTGAAGGACGAGTTCCTTATAAAGGTTCAATTAAAGACGTTATCTTTCAATTGATTGGTGGACTTCGTTCGGGAATGGGTTATTGTGGTACTAAAGACATTGAAACCTTAAAGACTGAAGCTCGTTTTGTTAAGATAACAGGAGCTGGGCTACAGGAGTCTCATCCACATGATGTAGACTTATTAAAGGAAGCACCTAATTATAGCAAATAGATATTAATTAATCAATTAAACGGCTACTAGTGTTTTAAAACATTGGTGGTCTTTTTTTGTATTTTTTATAAATTTAGCGCTGAAATAAAGGAACAAAACGAAAATAAATTTTCGATACGGGGCCAATGCCCCTTTTTACGAAGTTACAGTTGAACTTGTAATCGTAAAGGTATTGTTAGACCGCTATTCCTCAAACTCTGAATTACTTCATCGTCTTTGGGTTTACTTTTTGCCATTATATTTAAACTGGC
>WRBM01000024.1 GCA_009784525.1 Erysipelotrichales bacterium
GAAATATATAACGCTAAGAAAAAGTAGTTTGTTTTGTTATTTATTTATAGCCTGTCAGAACAGGTTTTTTCGTTTTAGATGAGCGCTATTTTGAAAATGCACTTTCCTATGCAATAAAAAAAGCCAATAAATGGCTTTGCTTGGCTTTTTCTCAAATTTAATAAATTATGTTCTAGCAGAATCAAAAGCTCTATTGGCTTTCTTTAAATTACGTTTTGTACCAATACCTTTTTCATAACATAATCCTAAATAATAATAACCCTCTTTTTTCTTTTGTGCCAAGGCTTTTGCGGAACTGAAAATTCTTTTTGCCAGATTTTCCTTTTTAATACCATAAGAAATCATCTCATGCCAAACAATAACCTTTTTCAAATCAGAAAAGTAAATTTCGGCTAATTTAAATAATAATTCAAGTCGATCTGGATATATTTCAGTCAATAGATTTAAAAGTTCTGCTTCGTTATCAGCGTAAGTCTCACTTAAATGATAAAGTGCATCCTGCTCATCAAAAGCTAATGCCTCCAGATAATATCTTCTGGCAGTATCTAAATCCTTTGTTGCGATTAAGCCACTCTCAAAAGCATAACCTAATTGAATCAAATCCTGACTACCAACTAAAGTTTTAGCTTTATTTAACCATTTCAAACTATTATCTTGATCACTAAGTTCTGCGTGAAGATAAGCTAATTCCAGTATTGAAGGAAAATAATCTTTGTTTGCTGCAGATTCTAAAAGTACTATTGCTTTATCATAATCTTTTGGAACTCCTTCACCGAAGCGGTAGAGACAGCCAAGACGATGAATTGCTGGTAAATAGCCAAGATGACGAGCTCTTTCATAATTTAAAGCTGCGTTATAAATATTCTTTTCTATTCCAATTCCTTCTTCATAACAATCTCCTAAAAGATAAATTGCTTCCGCATTATCTTTTTTGGCAGCTTCATTTAACCAAAAAAAAGCTTTTTCATAGTTTTTATTTATTCCTTTGCCACTAAGAAAAATCGAACCCAAAATAAATTGAGCGTTAGAAATACCCCATTCTGCTGCATAAGAAAAATATTTTACGACTTTTTTAAAGTCTTTTTTATTTATGGCTTTTTCTTCTAAAATTATTCCAACGTTATTACAAGCCTCAGGCATTCCTGAATCAGCGACTGGCAAAAGCCAAAAAAGTGCTTTATCCCAATCTTCTATTAGATACTTACCTGTCTGATAAAAAGTTCCTAAAACGAAACGGGCTTCATAAAAGTTATTTTCCGCTGCTTTTTGGTACCAATAAAGCGCAATCTCAAGATTGTTTTCTGTCCCAAAGCCAAACTCATGATGTCTTCCCAACTGAAATTGAGCACGGCAATCACCAGCTAATGCAGCTTTATTAAGCCAATAAAAAGCTTGAACGTAATCAGCCTCTTCAGAATAGCTAAAAATTCCACCTAAATCACTTTGAGCATAAACAAGCCCAGATTCTGCGGCTTTCTGATAATAGCCCAAAGCTTTTTTACGGTTAATCTCACAATTACCTAATCCAAGTGCATAAAAATCGCCTAGACAGTAACAAGCCCAGGCATTATTTGTATCTTCGCTAAAAAGTATGAACAATTTCTGATAAATAGAAGTTGCTTCTTCTTCATTTTGTTTTTCATCGTAGCGAATTAGGAAAAAAAGACCAAAAGAGTTGTTTTCTTTGGCACTTTTGGCAAAAAATCGCAAAGCCTTGTTATGGTTATGTGTTTCACCAAAAATTCCAAAAAGGTTGTTAAGTCCTTTTTGAAGATAACACTTCTTTTTCTCCATTTCTCCTCCTACTTTAAATAATTTTGCAAAAACTCTTTTTTAAAGGTTAACAATCGATCCTCACTAATTGCTTTTCTTATATCAGACATCAAATTTTTCAAGAAAAAAAGATTATGAATCGTTAATAATCGCATCCCTAAAAATTCTTCTGCTTTAAATAAATGCCTGATATAACTTCTTGTATAACGCTCGCAAGTCGGACAAGTACAAGACTCATCCAATTTACCAAGATCATTTGTAAAACTTTGATTCTTAATATTCAAACGTCCATTTTTAGTCATTGCCGTACCATGACGGGCCAGCCTTGTCGGAAAGACGCAGTCAAACATGTCCATACCGTTAATGCAACCTTCAAGTAAATCCTCAGCCGCACCAACTCCCATTAAATAACGAGGTTTATCGGCAGGCAAAAAATCTTTCATGGCTTCTAAGACTTGATACATTTCTGCTTTTGTTTCTCCAACAGAAAGTCCCCCAATCGCATAACCAGGAAAATCAATTTTTATTAATTCATCTGCGCAATATTTCCGTAAATCAATAAACGGTCCGCCTTGAACAATACCAAATAAAGCTTGCGTTTTTGACTCACCGTGAGCTATCTTACCTCTTTTAGCCCATGTTAATGTGCGATCAACACTTTTTTTCATATAATCATAATCAGCATTAAATGGTGCGCACTCATCTAGACTCATAATAATGTCTGCGCCAAGCACGTGTTGGATTTCAATTGCTTTTTCTGGTGAAAGGAATAATTTATCACCGTTTTTATGATGTTGAAAGTGAACGCCTTCATCGGTAATTTTTCTTAATTTTGCTAAACTAAAAACCTGAAAACCACCCGAATCTGTTAGTAATGCTTTTGGCCAGTTCATAAAACCACGAATTCCACCATGAGCTTTCATTACTTCTAATCCTGGCTGCAGCCATAAATGATAAGTATTTCCTAAAATCAAACCTTCAGAAACATTTAAGGCTTCAATTTCATCTAAAGTTTTAACAGTAGCGTTAGTACCTACTGGCATAAACAAAGGTGTAGGCACTGATCCGTTTGGCGTATGTAAAATTCCTAAGCGGGCTCCTGACTCTTTACAAGTGTGAAGATGTTCATATTTAATTGACAGAGCGCTCATCTCCAAAGAAAAATAATCCTAAAGTTCCCGGACCAACATGCGATCCAACTAATGGCCCCATCGCCGTCAAGCGTATTTTTAGGTCTGGATATGTTTTATTAATAGCTTTAATTAGTAATTCAGCCGCTTCTTTATTATTTGCATGGGCAACAGCTACTTCCATTTTTGGATTAAAATGGCCAACAGAAAGCTCATTTACTAAGCCAGCGATTGCTTCTGCTTGATTATCAAATTTTTTATACATTTCCAGTTTTCCTGATTTACTGATTACTAAGATGGGTTTAAACGGTGGAACAGGTGCTCCTGCGCCAAAGCGTCCGCCTCTTGCTAAATATTGAAGATCAGGAATCCAGAAATTTTGATTAGTATGCATAATATTTTTATTCACAAAATCTGCTGTTTCAGAAAGCGATTTACCTAAAGCTTTTTGTTTAACGGATTCAATAACTAATAAGCCTTGACCCATAGAAGCTGCTAAAGAGTCAATGGCGATGATTTTTCTATCAGGATATGTTTCTTCTAATAATTCACAAGCCATTCGTAAACAATTAAATGTTCCAGAAAGCGCTGATGAAAGGCTAATTGCTAATACATCATAACCATCTTTAAGAAAAGTTTCTAAGGTTTCAGTATGTTGTTCAACATTTACTAACGTTGTTTTAAAAACGCCACCTTTTTCAATAAGGTCGTAAAATTCTTTATTAGTCATTTCTCTTTCATCAAAATAATGCCGATAGCTTTTATCTTCCAATGAAAAATTAAAAGCAGTGATTTGAACATTATTATCAATACAATATTGGTGATCCAGGTCACACGAACTTTCAGCTACTATTACAAATTTGTTATTCATTTTTCTCTCCTTTTGTCTTTAAAAAGTCATTAAATTTTTTATTGCGCAACATCTGTATTTCTTCTTTATATGGTGGGACTACATCATATGGTGTTTCTAAAATCTTATAGATATCAATTAATTTTGGATGCCAACAAATCTCACACAAAGCTTCAAAACCTAATTGACCATAACCAATATTGGCATGTCGGTCGCGATGGCTATTTAAACCATGGACTGAATCATTAAGATGAATAACTTTAAGATAATTTAAACCAACTGTTTGTTCAAAATCAGCTAAAACCTCTTTTAAATTATTCTTAATATCATAGCCGGCATCATAGATATGACAAGTATCAAGACAAACTCCGATTCTACTCTTATCATTGATTAGTTCAATGACTTGTCTTATTTCATCAAAATTCTTACCAATCTCTGTTCCTTTACCAGCTGATGTTTCTAGTAATAAGACAACACTTGTATCTTTAGTTTTTTCTAATGCCTTATTAAGGCTATCCGCTAATCTTTTAATGCCATCTTCCAGGTTATCTTTATAACTACCACTATGGAAAACTAAAAATTTACCACCAATTTGATTAGTCCTTTCAATTTCCTTAGCCAAGAATTCTCTAGAAAAAGCTCTTTTTTCAGCTTCCGGACTTGGTAGGCTAAGAATATAGGGTGCGTGGATAATAATTGTTTCTAAGCTTAAATTATGCGCTAATAATAACTCTTCAGCTTTCTTTACGCTGTTTAAATCAATTGGTGATCTTAAGGTATTAGTTGGTGCGCCTGTATAACCCATCATACAATTTGCACCATACTCAAGCATTTTTAAAACTGCTCCATAAACTTTATCTGATCCTGAAAGCGGAACATAACAACCTAATTTCATCTTTTCCTACTTTCTTTTTTATTACTTTTTTTCTTTTTTTCGGCGATCTTTTTCTTATAATTAGGCGCAACACGTTTAGTTTTTGGCTTAACTTTTACAATAGTTGGTTCGGATTCTATCTCTTTTTCTCTAGTTAGAATCCTTATTTCCTGATTTTTGATTTCTGCAAAGTTTACGCTGACACCTTTGGCTCTTAGTTCTTGTGGATAACCAAGAGCATTGTGACTATAAAAACTATAACTTTCGCCACTCATTTTAGCTCTACCAGTTCTTCCTGTTCGATGTAAATAAAATGCAAAATCTTTTGGTAGTTCAAAATTAACAACATGTGATACTCCTTTGATATCAATTCCGCGGGCACAGATATCTGAGCAAACGACATACTGGTACTCCAACTTATCGATTTTATCCATAATCTTTTTTCTGACTCTTTTATCGATATCTGAATGTAAAGCAACAACATTAATTGATTCTTGTTTCAAAACCTTGGCGAGACGCGCTGTCTCTTCATTGGTATTCGCAAAAATCAAACAAAGATAAGGGTTTATCGCCCCAATAAGTTCAAGCAAGTTTTTATCTTTATTGACTTCATTTTTAATCTTAATAAAATTATGAGAAATCAAAAGACTTTGAAAATCATCAGCCTTAAGATGGATAAACTCTTGATTTTTGACAATTTTCTTGATAAAAGATTTAATTTGTTCTGGCAAAGTTGCCGAAAACAAAAATAATCGTTTATCTTTAATCTTTGCGATAATCTCCTGCATTTCTGGAATAAATCCTAAATCAAGAGCCATATCTGCTTCATCAATAACTAAATAACTAGCTGTTGAGATATTAAGAATGCCTTCTTTAACACAATAATCAAAAAGTTTTCCTGGGGTTGCAATAACCAGATGATAGTAATTTTTGCGTATTTTTTCAATTTCCCTTAACCGATCGCTTCCGCCTTTTAAGATTAAGATTTTAAAATTATTCAAAAAATGCTTATTAATCTGTTCAGCAAAACCAGCAATTTGGTTAACAAGTTCTTTAGTTGGAGCAATTATTACACTTTGGACTTTATTGATAGTTAAGTCCATTTCATTAAATAACGGAAATAAAAAGGCATGCGTTTTACCGCTTCCGGTTTGTGACTCCGCAATAATACTCGCTTTTTGCGAAATTTTATCTAACACAAGTTTTTGGATTTCGGTAAATTCTTTAAATCCTAATTCTTTGATTGCGGCTTTCAACTCTGATTTTAATGTGTATGATAAATCGATTATCATCACCTCGCTTTCTAAATATTTTATCATTTTTTTACTAATTAGGAAAGCATTTTTTTATATAAGTTTGACAGTCAATCAATAATTATGCTAAAATATTATCAAGTGAGGTGAAAGCGAATGGAAATTATCCGGATAATGCCACAAGGAATCTGTGGTGGTGTCAGAAATGCTTTAAATCAAATATTCGCTACTATCAATAATGAAGATATCCCCAAACCGATTTATATCTTCGGTGCTTTAGTCCATAACCAGCATGTCATAAAGCGCCTTGAGAAAAACTTTATTCTGCTTGATGATAATAATGATGCCTATAAAACTATTGACTCTATAGAAACAGGAACCATCATCTTCTCGGCTCACGGAACTGATCCTAAAATAATTGATTATGCTAAGAAAAAACTTTTTGTCCTAGATTTAGTTTGCCCAAAAGTTAAAGAAATCCACCAACTTGTCTTAGATAAATTACAAAACAATTATACTATCATTTATTTAGGAAAAAAAGGACATAAAGAAACTAAGGCCGTGCTTTCTTTAAATTCAGATATTATCTTAATGGAAAAAATTGAAGATTTAAAAAACATTCCATTAACAAATAAAAAAATCTTTGCGACTAATCAAACAACTTTAGAATACACGTTAACAGAAAGTTTTTATCAGAAACTAAAAAAAATATCGCCAACTTCAGAAATTGGTGATAAAATTTGTGAGGCTGCCAAAAGCAGACAAAAAGCGCTTAATAATTATCCTGGATTAGATTTAGTTTATGTTGCAGGTGACAATATGAGTAGTAATGCGGTTAGTCTTTTAAAATTCGCTAAACAAATTTTTCCGAAAGCTTTATTGATTAGTTCAAAAGAGGATATTAATTTAAATGACTTAAATAAAGATTATAGGATTGGTGTTACTTCTGGTGCTTCAGTACCTGATTATATTGTAGATGAGATAATTGAATATTTAACAATATTTTAATCGTATTACTTGATCTGTAACGATATCTTGATTAAGGACAACTGTCGTATGAATTGGCACTGTCCTTTTTCTATTACCATTTTTCATAATATACTTTTGTTAGTATGTTCAAACATAAAAAACCATCAATACTTTCTTTATCAAATCGAGAATTTATTCTTTTAATATGATTAGCATAACCAACATCATTCGGTAACGGATCATAAGAATGTGATGTCATATACTCTAGCCATTTTTCTCTAGTATAATAAATAGGATTTGGGAATTCTTTTATAATCGGATTTTTAAAGAATATTTCTGTCGAAAGACGACTATGATTGATACTACTTCCTCCTGGCACAACATTGTAAACCGCCATAATAATACTATCTGGTTTTGTGATACGTCTGCACTCTTCAGCAAACTTGGCTAAATCAAACCAATGCATAGCCTGAGCACAAACAACTATATCAATACTTTTGGCTGATAATGTAGTTGCTTCTGCTGGAGCTTCAATAATCTTAGTTTGCGGGTAGTTATGCAAAGTAGTTTTTAATTGGAGCATCATATCTTTATTTGGTTCAACAGCATATATTTGATATCCGCGCTCGGCTATGTTTTTAGTAAACTTACCTGTCCCAGCCCCGATATCCGCAAAAATCGCACTGTTTGAAACAAGCTTACAGATATAATCAATTGCTTCTTTAGGGTAATCAGGACGAGCATTTGCATATTGCTTGGCCTTGCCAGTAAAAAGTTCTGTATTAATATTAAACAACTCACTTTCGTTATTTTAGTTTAAATCAAAAAGACTGATTCGTTCTTTTTTCTCTTCATGAGCAAATCTTGAAAGTCCTACTCCGATTAAACGAATTGGTTCGTCATTGTAATTATCCTCAAAAAGATTTTGCACACAACTATTAATTATTTCATAATCATCAGTAAAAATTTTTAACATCCGACATCTTGTGATTGTTTTAAAGTCAGGATATCTCAAAGTAATTCTAACATTTTTAATTAGCTTTTTTTCAGACTTTAATTTTTCTGTGATTTCCATCGCCATTTTAGCGAATTCATTAGCTATTTCCGTAAACTGAACTAGGTCACTGGGAAAAGTTGTTGAGGTACTCATCGATTCTTTTTCAGCTTTATATTCACTTTCAATTATGTTTGTTGTTTTTCCAGTTAAAGATTGAACTAAGTGTTCATAATAACGAAAGCCAATTATCTTAGAAATCTTTTCAACGTTCGCCTTATTTAAAAAATCACCGATTGTTAAAATCCCTGCTTCTTTTAACGGTTGACTTGACTTCTTGCCAAGTCCATAAATTGTATCAATCGGATTGGGATATAACATCTTCTCAATTTCTCTGATTCTTAAAATCGTAATACCTTTAGGTTTTTTTAATTCTGAAGCCATTTTCGAAAGATAAACAGTCGGCGCTATACCAATTGAAGCGGATAGCCGGTATTTATCCCAGAGATCTTTCTGGATTTTTCTGGCTAATTCTACGGGATGAATATTCATTGTATATTCAGTCACATCCATATAACATTCATCAATGGACGCAATATTCATGACCGTTGCATACTGAGCAAGATAATCCTTAAACTTATCTGAGTATTCTTTGTATAAGTCACCACCGCCAGAAACAAGAATAACTTTTGGGCAACGTCTAATTGCTTCATGAGTTGGCATTGCGCTTTTTAAACCATATTTACGGGCAGCATAACTTGCGGTTGCGATAACTCCTCTTGATTTTTCTCTGCCGATCGCAAAAGCTTTTCCCTTTAAAAAGGGGTATCTTATCTCTTGAACAGCACAAAAAAAGGCATCTAAATCAATATGAAAGAGAATTTTGTACTTTTTTTGCATAAAACACTTCCTTTTTTACAGATAATATTATATAATATTTTCATAATAAATTGTAGAGGTGTTTTATGGCAAAGAGTAATTCTCAGAAGAAAAAGAATGCTCCATTAAAAAAAGACGAAGAGAAAAAAGAGAAAAAACATTTCAAGAATCCAACAAAAAGCATACCTGCTAAAATAATATTAATTATTATGGCAGCAGCCTTTCTTATCTTACCTTTGGTTTTATTGATTCCTATGCTCATCAATCATATCCGTGGATAATTCTTAAATCTTAAAGTTAACAGTGAATTTATCACTGTTTTTCTTTTGCCAAAAACACGTTTACTTGTATTTATAATATTTTTTCTTTAGACAAAAGCCAAGAGATTTGCATCAGCTTTGTCAGAAAAAACGGGAGAGTTGACAGAATAAAAATTTAAAAAGAGTTAAATATTCCTAAATTTAACTTTAGAAATTACTTTAACTCTTTAACAAAATTCAAAAAACTATTAATGTCCGATTTTTGCAATCTCATAAGAAATATCAATTAGTTGCTTGATCAGTTCTAAGGAAGGTTGTTTTATTTCATTAGTAACAGAAAACCAAATTATTCCATAAGGAAACTTAGAAGTACTAACTGTCTGATCAAAGTATTCGATTAATTTAGCACCATAAGCTGGACCACATTTTAAAATTATTTTATATTTACCATTACCTAAATCAATTAATAATGTAAATGATTTTCCACCGTTAATTTTATAACTAGTTGGTTTCTTACCACTGGCTTCTACTTTTTCAAAGTTTTTCTTATTAGCAATATACTTATCAATTTCTTCAATAGAAAAAGCTATTGTTTCTCCTAAAGGTATTTTAAAGTCACTAAATTTAGGATCCATTGTAAGTAAGCTTTTATTTAATGTTTCTTCCGTTACTTTATTAATCGCATCTTCTAATTTACCACTAGAAGCTTGTGTCTGAACGATAACTTTTCCAACTAATTTTTTTCCGCCCCTAAATATCGTATCAATTAAAAGGACCGTAAAGATTATTAATAAAACAAGTAAAATTGCTAGCAATATGTTCCACCAGCGCCATTCTGCGCTTATAAAGCCCATTATGTTATCATAATCACCGATACAACCGGAAAGCGACAAAATTCCAGTTATAGCTAACACGGAAACTATTGCTTTTTTTTTCTTGATTCTCATAAGCATCTCCCTGATTTCAAGCGTATTAATACATTATTATACTCTTTTTTTTAAATTTTGTCAATTTTTTGAGTTTTTCTAGAAAGAAAAGACCACCATTTCTGATGACCTCCCTTATTTTTAATTAGTTTTTCTAAGCTTTTATTTTATGCTTTAGACGCAACTTATCTGCTAGCATTGCTAAAAATTCACTATTAGTTGGTTTTGATTTGTTATAACTTATTGTATAACTGAAAATCTGACTGATAGTATCAACATTACCTCTGTTCCAAGCAACCTCAATCGCATGTCTGATTGCTCTTTCAACTCGCGACGAAGTTGTTTTAAACTTTTTAGCAACTAACGGATAAAGGATTTTAGTAATTGATCCTAGAATTTCAATATCATTATAAATCATTGTAATTCCTTCACGTAAGTATAAATAACCTTTTATATGCGCTGGTACACCAATTTCATGAAGAATTGAAGTTATTTCCTGATCTATATCAATTCCAATTGATGTATAAGCCATATTTGTTATCTGTTTTTTAACAGCCGGTTGAAAAAGACCATTGATTATTCTTAATAAGCTAGTAAACTCAAAAGGTTTAAGAACAAAATAATCAACATTAAGTTCAGCACTTTTAAGCATTAATGATTCATTATTAAAAGCAGTAAGCATAATAATTTTATCTGGTCTTTTATATTTTTCCGGATTATCACGAAGTGCTTCTAAAACCATGACACCATCAGTTTCTGGCATAAAAATATCTAATAATAGTAAATCAAGTTTTTCAGTTTCTAAATATTTAAGAAGAGTTTTTCCGGAACTAAACGTGTCCACAACCTTAATCTCATCTTGCACATTTAAATATTCTGTGATCATCATCACTAATTCTTTGTTATCATCGGCAATTATAGCTTTTATCATTTCAATCTCTCCAAATTTCTTATTTTTATTTGTTAGTCAGCAGAATAATGATAAAACAATTTGGATGATTTTACAACATTTAATAAGTTCTTCTTCGTTTATGTTACAATAGATACTCTCTGATTAAGTTTTTTCGACAAAAATTTGTCTATATTTTTCTTTGATTTGTCGAATTTCGTCTATTTGACGTAAATGCCCATGTCTTCTAGCATCCATTCAATATAAATGGCATAACCTTCTAAAGGATTATTTACTAAAACATGAGTAACCGCACCAATAAGTCGTCCATCTTGAATAATTGGACTTCCTGACATGCCTTGGATAATACCACCGGTTTTCTCAATCAGTCTTTCATCTGTTACTTTGATTTTCATACTTTTAACGTCTTTTCTAGCTTGTGTATAGGCTTCAATTATTTCAATTTTGAATTCCTCAACATTTTTTCCGTCAATACACGTTAGAATCGTCGCTTCACCAGGCTTAACTCCATCTCTGGTCTCAACTAATAAAGGACGCAAACTATTAAAAGTATATTTATCATTACTAATTTTTCCGTGAACACCTGTTTCAGTGTTCTTTTCAATAGTTCCTAAAATCGTATTTCTGATTTCTGCATTCTTTTCGCCAACACGGCCGAAATCAGCTTTTTTAATCTCTGTTACAATCGCTTCTTTTAAAGAACCACCTTTAATCTCTGGGCTTTTAACGCTATGACCTAATGAACCGTAGATATTCTCTCCTGGAATAACATAAGTCAGCGTGCCAATCCCTAGCACTTTATCACGGATATATAACCCTAATGAATAAGTTCCATCCGATTTTTGAGCGGCTTTGATTCTTTTTTCCAGAGTTTCGCCATCTCTGAGAATCGTGATACTTGTTTCTTTGTTTTTAACAACGGCCATTAGTTTCTGCAAATCAGCTTGTGTTAAGACTTCCTCATCGTTATAACGAATGATTCTGTCGCCTTCTTTGATATCAGCGCTCTTCCATGGCTGTTGAACCTTATTGCCTTCCTTGACCCCGAAGGTACCAACAACAGATAATCCTAAATTGATATCTAAACCAATAGTATCACCGGACGCATAAATCTGATCGGTATTTTTGTCTAATTCAAGCGCAAAAATATTTTTCGATTGAAATAGGGCAAAAAACAAGAAGACAGACACAAAAATTTTCTTCATTTCTAACCTCCTGGTGTGTCTCCATAGATTAGTTTGTTCTTTTTACTCTAAATTACTCATTTTTTTCGTCATTTTTCGCCAATTTAACATTTCCTTTGCATTATTGATTGCGGCTGGCGTTACTTTCTCACCAGAAATCATTTTAGCTATCTCAAAAATTCTATCCTCTTCGTTAAGATAGCTGAAGTTAGAGAACGTTCGCCCTTTTTCTTCATATTTAAAGATATTGATTTGGTGAGCAGCGACTGAAGCTACTTGTGGCAAATGCGAGATAGTTATAAGCATGGCATATTCTGAAAGCTCCTGCATCTTTAAAGCCATTTTTAAAGCCTGCAGGCCACTAAGGCCTTGATCAATCTCATCAAAGACGATCAGTGAGAATCTGAAGCGTTTGATAAAGACCGCTTTAAAAGCCATCATTATGCGGGCTGCCTCACCGCCGGATGCCGATTTGTTTAAAGGTTTCATTCCTTCGCCGGCATTTAATGAAAGCAGGATATCGATAGAATCTATACCATGCTCCTGAAACTTAGACCCGTCAAAACAGTCATTTAGCTCAACTTCATTAAATTGGATTTTAAATAAAGCGTTGCTTAAATCAAGAAAACGACACTCATCTTTAAGCATCCCCTCTAAAAGACGAGCCGTTTCTTTTCTTTTCATCGATAATTTTTTAGCGTTTTCTGATACATCTTTATACCTTTTATGAACGCTAGCTTTTAATTCAGCCACATAAAAATCAAAATTCTCAAAACGGCTGACCTGCTCTTCGCTTTCCTCTAAGTAAATTATTAACTCAGGTAGCGATTTACGATATTTTTTTTCTAAACTATTAAGTTCGTTTTGCCTAGTTAAAGCTTGATCAAGCACTTTTGGATCATATTCAAGGCTTCTTAAGTTATTCTTTAAAGTCTTTAGAACCTCTTCTAAGCTATAATAAGCCGATTCCGCAGATTCAGATAGTTGATTCAATTCGGGATCAATTTCACTAGCTTTATTTATCTCTTTATAAGCGTTATAAAGATTATTCAAACTAAAATATTCATTTTCCAGATTCCCGATAGCCTCTTGATAATGAGAAAACAATTTATCAAAATTCTTCATTCCGTTAATTGTTCTTTCTAACTCTTTATCTTCGCCTTCTTTTAAGGAAAAACTTTTAAGTTCCGAAATCACATATTTAAGTTTATCGAGATCTTTCGCTAAGTCATCATTTTTCTTAGTTATTTCCTGATACTTTTTTAAATCAGACTGATAACGAAATAAAGCCAACTGGTAATTATTAGAAAGTGTAGTAATTGTTTCATGGTCATAACGATCAATTAATTCCAGATAGTAATCGTTAGAAAGAATCTTCACTGTATCATTTTGGATATGAATATCCGCAAGATAAAAACTTACTTGTTTTAAAATTTGCAGCGAAACAAGAACGCCATTGATTTTGATATTGTTTTTGGAGTTTTGTTGGTAGATGAATCTTTCAATTACAATAGTTTCAGTAATAGAAATTGCATACTTACTTAAAATTTCCTCAAGTTTCTTTTCCCTAAGCAGAAAAGTCCCGGATATATATGCAAAATCACAACCGTTGCGGATGTAAATACTTTCAGCTCTACTTCCTAAAAGCAGGCTTATTGAATCAATTATTAAAGATTTTCCAGCTCCTGTTTCTCCAGTCAGAACTGTCATGCCTTCTTTAAAGTTTACTTCTGCATCCGCAATAATCGCAAAGTTTTTAATTACCAATTTTTCCAGCATAAAAATCCCCTTTATTAATCTTTAGCTCTCAATATCTGCTTTACTAATTTTTTTAATCATTTTATAAATCGAATCACTATCAAGTTGATGTTTTTTAAGTAAGTTAACTTTGTCACCATGCTCAACATAACCTGTTTTAAAATTCATCCGATAAAGATTACCTGAAAAGTTGTTTTCAGCTTTAAAACGCAATATATGATTATAAAGGCTGCCATCTTCAATTACTTCCTCAACAATCAAAATTGGCAAAGCAAGCATAAATAATTTATTTAACATTATTTCATCAAGTGGTTTGATAAACAACGCATTAATTATCAAAGCATCTATATTATATTTATGATTGATATCCATTAATCTTTTCAAGGTAGAACCATAAGATATTAGGATTAAAGACTTACCTTTAGTTATAGCTTTCCATTCAAACTTAAGTTCTTCAAAAACCATTAACGCTTTGTTTCTAAAAAGCGATTCTCTTTCATAACGAATGAAAAAAGGCTTATCTGAAGTAAATGCCAACTTTAAAACACTATAACACTCATTGATTGTATATGGATGAGCAATAATACAATCATCTAGATGAGAAAATAAAGCAAGATCGAATAATCCTTGATGAGTATAACCATCTTCTCCAACAATACCAGCCCTGTCAAGACCAATGACGACCGGTAGTTTCTGACGAACTATATCATGATTTATCTGATCATAAGCTCTTTGGCTAAAGGTAGAGTAATAAGAAAGAAAAACTTTTTTGCCAGTGATTGCCATCCCAGCAGCCATTGTTGCGGCATGTTCTTCGGCGATACCGACATCAAATAATCGCTCTGGAAATTGTTTCTCAAAAATATCTAACTTTGCACCTTTAATCATCGCCGAGGAAATGCAATAGATTTTTTCGTTTTCAGATAATTCCGTTAATGCCTTTGCAAATATTTCACTATAGGAGATATAAGCATTATCCTTTGGTTTATCTAAATCAAAGTCTGGTGAAACACCGTGAAACTCACCATCAATATCTAATTCTGCTTTTTCAAAGCCCTTACCTTTAGTTGTTACAACGTGAATTACAGCTGGTTTATTATGCTTTTTAGCTAGATTGATAGTTTTTATTAATTGTTTAATATTATGACCATCAATCGGTCCCAAATAATTAAAACCCATATCTTCAAAGATATTAGCTTTTTGAATAAACCCTTTAAGCCCACGGGTAATAGATTTTAAAAATAAAACAATAAATTCCGGAAAAATTATTTCCAAAAAATTTTTAAAACGGGAAAGAGTTCTGCTTTTGCGTAGACGATTTAACATTTTTGCTAAAGAACCAACATTCTTACTAATCCCCATTTTATTGTCATTTAAAATAATGATACCCTTTTTATACTCCTTGGCTCCTAAAAAGTTAAGCGCCTCAAAGACCATTCCATTACCAAAAGCCGCATCCCCAATTACTGAGATTACAAAATCGTCTTTTTTATCAATTTCATGAGCTGCGAGAATTCCAGCCATTGCGGAAACCGAGGTTGACGAGTGTCCTGTTTCAAAGACATCATGCTCGGACTCTTTTCGTGATGAATAACCGGAAAGGCCTTCAAACTGTCTTAGAGTATTAAAATCCTTAGCTCTGCCCGTTAAAATTTTGTGTGTATAGCTTTGATGGCTAACATCATAAATGATGATATCCTTAGGGCTATTAAAACAGGCATGCAAGGCAATAGTTAATTCTACTGCGCCAAGATTAGATGCTAGATGACCACCAGTCTTAGCTATATTTTCTATCAAAAAGGCTCGGATTTCCGTTGCCAATTGCTTCATTTCTTGATTGTTTAATCCTTTGATAAACTCGGGATTTTCGATATCTTTGATATCAAACATAAAAACCCTCCGTTTTATTTTAACTAATCGCTTCCGTCACGATAACTCTTTCGTGTTCTTTAAGTATTTCATAACATTCTTTAGCTAGAGTCTGACCTAATTGATATTTTTTAACTGCTTCGTCAAGACTAATATCTTTATTTTCAAGGGCTTTTACAACCTCTTCTAACATTTTAAGCTTTTCTTCAAATGATAATTTTTCCATTATTTTTTTCTCCCTAATTTTTTACATCAATGACTTTCGCTATAAACTCGCCTTTAAAAAGTTTTACGTTCACAGTATCAGAAATTTGGATATCATCAGATGTCCGAATAATTACATTATTTTTTTCAACAATGCTAAAACCTTTTTCCAAAATAAAAAGCGGATTCAGACTTTCTAGATTTTTCACTAAAAAAATCAACTTCTCTTTTTTATTTTCAAAAACTGTTAAATAATTTCTTTTTAAGTCAACGTTACTATTGTTTAATCGCAATCTAAAATTTTCCAACTTGTTTTCCGGGTTTAAAAGCCTAAAACGATTTTCCGCCAATAATAATTTCTGCTTATTAAAAGTTAACAAATTATTGATATTACTTTTTAAACCAAGTTCCAGATTAATTAATCTTTGTCTAAAGTTTTCTAAAATCTTAACCGGTGAATGTTTCGCTAAAATCTCATCCGCTGTCAAAATCCGCATACGAGTCGCATTAAATTTTCCGACTAATAAAAAGCGGCTGTTTTTTTGATAAGAAGCTATCATATTATACAATTCTTCAGCGTTAGGTGTCGCAAGTTCAGCTGCGGCTGTTGGCGTTGGCGCTCTTAAATCACTGACAAAATCACAAATCGTAAAATCTGTTTCATGACCAACAGCGCTAATAATCGGTAATTCAGAATTATAAACCGCTTCAGCGACTATTTCTTCATTAAAAGCCCAAAGGTCTTCTAATGAACCACCGCCTCTGGCGATAATCAAACAATCAACGATTTTTTCCTGATTAGCTTGTTCGATTCTCTTAACAACTTCAAACTTAGCACTTGGCCCTTGAACTGCGGCACTATAAAGAATAATCTCTGCGCCTTTATAACGCCTATTAACTGTATTTAAAATATCTTCTATTACTGCGCCGGTATTCGAAGTTATAACACCAATTTTTTGAGGAATTTTAGGAATTGCTCTCTTTCTTTCTAAAGCAAAATAGCCTTTTTTATCTAGTTTTTCTTTTAAAGCTTGAAAAGCCAGATAAAGCTCACCAATTCCATCTTCAGAGATTTCTTCCAGATAAATTTGATAGCTACCAGTAGCCTCATAAATTGTAATCCGGCCACCAACTAAAACTTTCATACCATCTTTTAACTTAATATCAAGTTTATTATCAAAGTAGACACAAGAAATTTGTGTCTTATCATCTTTTAAAGTGAAATAAATATAACCACGCGCTGTCTTTTTATAGTTAGATATTTCCCCTTTTACATAAATCTTTGTTAAGTGAGGATCTGTATCAAACTTATGTTTTAAATAACGGGTTACAGCCGTAACACTTAAATAACGCGTCTCACTCATATGCTTTTAGCTATTTTGTCTAAAAGGCGATTATTAAAAGCCCGAGAATTATAATCATCCGTTTCACTAAATTCTTTAGTAATTTCCAGATACTCATTAATTACGACTGGTTTTGGTGTTCCGCTTAAAAGTTCACAAACAGCTAAACGGATGATTGCCCGATCAACAAAATTTAAACGATCAATTGTATAATTTTCCAGGTTCTCACTTATTAGGTTATTGATCTTTTCGGCTAATGGTGTGTACTTACTTATAAGTTCTTTAACAAAACGATCATGTTCTTCCGAAACGGCAGTAGTTTCCAGTTTAAGTAAATCATGGACATATAAAATTTCCATTGCTTTTATGCGTCCATCCCTTAGTTTATCCTTATCCATAAAAATGTCCATCCTCTAGTAAATATTTTACCATAAATTAGCGATAAAAATACAAAAATCGGCGTAATAGATTGCGAAAAAGAAAACTCACAACTAAAAGTTATGAGTTAAACGTCATTATTGACAGATTCTTTTATCAAATTTCTATTATAAATTCAAAATTCTTTATTATTTTCATTATCAAAATAACAGAATGAAATGTATTGTTTAAGGTTTATAATGTCGTTCAATAGTGCACAATTTCATTGTTTTTCAAGAAAAAAACATAAGATTTCCGTAAATAGGCTCTTATGTTTTCTTATACAATTTTAAAGTTGCGATGGACGATGAATTTCAATATTAACGGTAAGTGCTCTGCCAAATTTTTGTTGAGCCATTACCGCGATTTCTACGAACTCATCAACAGTAAATGTTTCGGTCAAGATATGGATTCTAATTATACCGCCAGCCACAATAACTAACGTATCATCAAATCCTAAATTACCAACAGTTCTTTCAAAAACTAGTTCCATTTGTGTCAGTGTAGATACTGATTGCATAGTTTCAAGCGCCGTTTCCTTATCGCTCAATGAGCTTGATGGGCTACCTAATACTAAAGCTAATTGATCTAAAAGATCGGTGCGGTCTCTAATAATCGCTTCGCGCATAGTTGCGAATTCTGGATGTTTCTGAACGACATCAACATCTGGTCCACCACCACCGCCACCGCCGGTTTCACTTCCGTCAGGCATCTTGATATAGTATACCGTTAACATCAAGATAACCGCTACTAGAAAAATCGTTAACTTATTCTTTTTCACTCAAATCCTCCTACAATTTCACTTAATTATATGAAGGAGTCCGAATTTTTAGACTAAATTATTCTTTAAATTGTAATTCTTAACCATTCATTGGCTAAACGATTACCATGTGCACTTCCTAAATAACGGAACATTTCATCTTTATCAGAAGTTCTTACTCTGTAAGCATCCGCAAAAGCATGGAAAATTCCCCCTGGAGCTAAAACATAATCATATACAGAAGCTACCGCCGCTGAAAAGCCAATTGCCGATGTATTTTGCAAAGCATTATCGTGTTGTAATAAAAAAGATATAAACTTATGCGCAAGTTCCACATTTCTAGCATCAGTCGGGATAGCCATTGCGTCTACCCAAATATTTGTAGCATCAGGCTTAAAAAAACCTAAAGAATCATTTTGGGTCATTGTAAATACCGCATCTCCTGAATAAGCAAGTGCTAAGTCATGTCTTAAAGCAGGCATATCTTCTAAAACTTCATCGGTTAAAAATGATACGTCACGACCATGAATTCTTCTCATTTCCCGAAGCCATTCAGCTGCCGCTTCAATTTCTCTGTCGTTTGTCGAGTTTGAACTATAACCTAAAGCTTTTAACGCAACCATGAAAGCATCACGCGATGAATCATAAAAAAGAATTCTTCTTCCATCTACTCTTTGATGAAATATATTCCAGCCATGTTCATAAAGTTCATTTCTATTAACTGTTTCTTTATTATAGATAATTCCAACAGAACCCCAGAAATAAGGAGCTCCATATCTAAGTAAATTAAAACCGTCTTCTTTTAAATATTCTAACATGTACATCAAATCATCCGCAAAACCAGTATTTGGATTAAAATCAATTAAGTCCCAGTTAATTGCCTGAACGCCACCTTCGCTAGCTAATTGCTCAAGTGCATAATCGGAAGGGAAAATCAAATCAAATGATTGCGTCTGAAGTCTTGTTAACATTATTTCATTACTAGAAAAAGTTGTAATGTTTACGCAAACATTATATTCTTCTTCGAAAGACCTGATTAATTCACGGTCCATATACTCGCCCCAATTAAAGACTTCAAGTCTTTCACGACCACGACACTGGAAAGTACGAGCTAATCCGCATCCGGATAAATAGATAGATAAAAAAGCAACTGATAAAACAATAATTATTGATCTTTTCATTTTTTTAATTCCTCCTGTTTTTGTTTTTTCTTTTGTAAAATTAAATGGGTAATGACTATTGTAAAGATAAAGACTAAGATGATAGTCGACAAAGCATTAACAATTGGCGAAATAAATCGCATTCCATAAAGATAAGTTGAAATATTTTGATTATTACCAGCTGTAAATAAACTAATAATAAAATCATCAAAACTCATTGTAAATGCGATCATAGCCGCCGCGATAATTGAAGGTTTAATTTCTGGAAATATAACCTTTCTTAAAGCCTTCCATGGATGCGCACCTAAATCGCAGGCTGCTTCCAAAAGATTAGGATCAAGATTTTTCAGTCTTGGATAAACGGTAATAATTACATAAGGTGTACAAAAGGCAATATGAGCCAGAAGCATCGTTGATAGCCCTCTGGAAACTGAAAATGTCGTAAAGACAAGTAACAAACCAACAGCTGTAATAATTTCCGGATTAAGAATCGGTAAATTATTAAGATTGAAAACTACATTCCTGACCGATCTACGGGTTTTTGTCAGACTGACTGCAGCTAATGTGCCAATCACTGTTGAGATAAATGTTGCGGCAATCGCGATAATAATTGTATTCATTATTGCTTCTGTAAGCTGACTATGGGTCGGATCAAATAATAGTTCTCGGTACCATCTAAGGCTAAAACCTTCAAAATTCATAAGTGAACGACCGTAATTAAAGGAAAATACTACTAGTGACAAAATCGGGATATAAAAAAACACAATAACTGCCCCGATATAAACTCTTTCTCTTTTTCTGGACATCATTTTTACTCCTTACTACGATCAAGTATTTTCGTTAGGCTAATCAAAAGTAAAATAACTAACGCTAAGACAATCGCAATTGCACTTCCCAAGTGCCAATTACCACCATCACCCAAAAATTGTGCTTCTATAACATGGCCAATTAATCTTCTTTGGCCAGCACTAAGATGATGAGGAACAGCTATTGAAGTTGCGGCTGGTAGGAAAACCATCGTAATCCCGGTTAAGATTCCAGGTATTGATAATGGAATTATTACTTTCCTAAATGTTTGAGCTTTATTAGCCCCAAGATCATTACTAGCCTCAAGCAATTTTGGGTCAATTTTACTAAGAATCGTAAAAATTGGAATAATCATAAAAGGTAAAAATACATAAATCATTCCTAAAACTATCGCAAAATCCGTCCCTAACAATCTGGGCAGCTGAATACCAACAAGTCCAAACAACCAATGAATTGGTCCCTGCTCATCAAGAATCTGACGCCAGGCAATTAATCTTAACATCATATTAAACCACATTGGAATAGATATTAAAAGAATAATTAACATTTGATTTTTCTTACTTAATTTAGTAATAAAATAAGCTGCCGGATAACCAATTAATAAAGCAATAAGTGTTGTTATAAACGCTAATAATAATGAATCAAAAAATACTCTGACAAATTCTGCTGCCTGAAAGAAATCAGAAAATGATCTGAACGAAAACCGAAAAATCAACAGTGATGAAGCCGGTTCTGTAATCGCATAAAGTAAAACCATAAACATCGGCAAAGTGATCAAGAAAATTAAAATAAAATAAAACGGACTACCTAAAAGTTTATAAAGACCAAGCCGCGGGCCTTGTTTTTTTCTTTTTTTAGGTTCCTTAAACCATGGTTGCTTCATCGGTCAGGTAGTTCCATGATATGCAAATCATCAGCGCCAAAGCGTAAACCGACTTTTGTATCAAGGGCTTTAAAAGCAGTTGTATGGACTGTATAAGTGCGTTTTTCTGTTTTTACATCAATTTCATAATGAACACCTTTAAAAGCGACTGAATCAACAATTCCAACTAAAGGTACAGTCAAGTCATCAACAATTTCAATATCCTCAGGTCTGATAACAATCTCAATTGCCTGATTCTCTTTAAAACCTTTATCGATACAAGGAAATTTATGTCCATCAAATTCAACTAATAGATCGTCAAGCATAATTCCAGGAATAATATTAGTTTCACCGATAAACTCCGCTACAAAGCGATTGACAGGTTCATTATAAACTTCTATCGGATTACCAATTTGTTGGATATTTCCTCTGTCCATAACAACAATCCGATCACTCATTGTCAGAGCTTCTTCTTGGTCATGGGTAACAAAGATAAAGGTTGTTCCCGTATTTCTTTGCATATCTTTTAATTCATATTGCATTTCTTTTCTAAGTTTTAAATCCAAAGCAGCTAAAGGTTCATCAAGCAATAAAACCTTTGGTTCATTAACTAAAGCCCTAGCGATCGCTACCCTTTGCATTTGCCCGCCAGAAAGTTTATGGATATTTCTTTGTTCATAACCAACAAGACCAACGAGTTTAAGCATGCGCTCGACTTTAAGTTTAATCAAATCTTCTTTTTCTTTATTACTTTTCAGTCCAAAACTTTTTGGTTTCTTCAACCTTAAACCAAAAGCAATATTATCAAAAACATTAAGATGCGGAAATAATGCATACCGTTGAAAAACGGTGTTAGAAGGTCTCTTATGTGAAGGAATTTTACTCATATCAACACCTTCAAAAAGCACTGCTCCTGAGGAAGCTATTTCAAAACCACCAATTATTCTTAAGATTGTTGTCTTACCACAGCCTGAAGGCCCAAGAAGCGTGACAAATTCATTTTCATAAATCTCCAGATTAATGTTATTTAATACTATATTTCCTTCAAACTCTTTGGAAACATCTTTAACTTCCAATAATTTTTTAACCATGAGGATCCTCCTCTAAATAATATTTTTCTAAATCAACAAAGCCTTTTTTGTTAATGAGATAAAGACCATGATATTTTGCGTCCTTTAAAATATTTTCTTCAATTTTTTCAGTAATAAACTCTAAATTCTTTCCATAACTAAAATCTTTAATTGCCGGATAATAAGCTAAATATTCCGGTTTAAGGAAAATACCATCCGCTTTATCTAAGAAAAGATCTTTAGGGTTATTGCCAAAAATCTTGAAACCCAATAACTTTAAAGTTTTAATATTTTCAGAATAATCAAGAAATGGTTCATTATATTCTGAGATAATGATTGTTACTGAACTAGCCAGATTAGGATAATTTTTAGCCAACAAGGCCAATTCTTTAATGAATTGCGGGTTAGAAATACTTTCTTCCGCAGCACGAATAAATACGCGAATAGACTTATCTTTTATTTTCATAATTTTGTAGGATTGAGCCATCACGATGCTGAATGAAAATAAATCTAAGTCATATACCAATTTTCTTTGGGCGAACGTTTTATAAATATATTCTGCATTAAAACTAATATTAGCAAACTCCAGTTTCGGTAAATAACCTGATAACTTGCCGTTTTCTGGCAGATATACGGGATAATACTTGACCGTATACTGACGATTTTTAAAGCCTTCGATTACAGCACTGATTAGCGCTTCCTCCCGCCTATCTTTTAAAAAGTCTGGCTTTTGAAACTCAACAATTGATGAAACACCCTTAAACTTTAGTTTTTGCGCTTTACTCAAACTTATATCTAAAAAGCCAAGAATTTTATCCGGATCAGCCTCACTGACTGTAACAGGATAACGTAGATAAGCAATATTTAAAGAAAGTGAAAACTGATGATAATTTAAAGCAAAGAAATTTTCAACAGCGTCATTTAAGTCAGAAACTGTTCTTTTAACTGATCTCGAATCATTAAATTCCAGATAAACTATAAACTGATTTTCGGCATGATAATAAACTGTACCATAATTTTCATAAAGACGAATTAATTCTTTATTCAACTGATTTTTTTGATCATAAGTAAAGAAAGGCGCTATCTCGTTAAAGCGATGAATTTCCATAATTAACAAACTAAATTTTTCTTTAATATGTCCGGTTATTCTTTTAGCTAAAGAATAATCATTTAAAATATTATATTTCTGATTATAAGTGATTAATCTATTTTCTGTTTGTTTTAAAAGAACTTCTTCTGTTTGATCAATATAATAAGAAATCAGAACATCCTTATTCCTTCTAGCAACCTCATAATAATAAGTCTTTTGATTACGTATTTGAAAATCCTGTTTAAATGTGAGTAACGATCCGTTTATTAATGCTTGGTATTTATCTTTATAACTATTAAGATAATTATTATCCAAAACTTTAAATAAGTCTTCAATATTTTTAACATTGCTACTAAAAAGCTCAATGGCCGCTGGATTTAAAATAAATAAACCATCCGCTTCGATTTTCATGGGAATATCAATTTCCAGAAAAAGCTTTTGATAACTTTCTGTTTTAAAATATGCACCTTTTACTATCTGAGATAGTTCTAACCTTTTTCTAGCTAAATTAATAAACTCTGTCAGAACTTTTCCAGTATCTTCTACAAACTCAAACTCTAGTTTGCGAACTTCTGCGACTAACAAAGCGTTGCCTCGGTTTTTACTTAAAAGCGGAATTACAATAATGTTATTAGTTCCCTTAGCCGCATAAAATTTTGAACTTGCCGGACAACGAATGTCTAAATACCGATCAAGATCAACTACTAATGGCTCTTTAAGATTAACTAAAGCCTTAAAAAAAGTATTTTCGATTATTTTTTTGCGGCTTTCATAAAGTCTACCAGCCTTAAAATTATAAAATAAATGGCCTTCTTCATTGTCATCTTCCGGAAAATTCAAAACGAATTCATCAATTTGATGATATTCATTCAAAAAAATCCCTAAATGCCTTAAATACTCCCGATATTTTTCATCAGTAGAAAAAGCATTACTATGGCTCTGGAGTTTCAAAAGTGCATGATAAAGGCTTTTTGTTTCTGTTTTTGCCTTAGCTTTTTCTTTTGGCAAAGGTTGAGGTACTTTAATTTCCAGATTAACAATCGGTTTTATTACTTCAGGTTTAGGTTCTTTCTTTTTTTCTAAAGAGCGCAACTTCTCCTGAAAGATTGTTTTCGCAAAACCACCAGTCTTCCAATAGGCCTGAAGACAAATTTCGTAATAAGTTTTTCTTTTTTCTTCTGGAAGTGTTTCAAATAAATCTTCATATTCCGTCTGAAGTACAAATAATTTGTGCTCACTTTTTTCTTCTGCCAATAAAATAAGGCGAACAAATAAAATTCTTTGAAGCTGTTCATCAGAGAATATCTTACGTTCTAGTAGTAAATCCTTAGATAAATCGTAAGTTCTTTCATCTTTATAAATATGCAAAATCTCCAATTCATGAACCAGAGCTTCAGGGATATTTGTCCGATAAGGCAAACTGCTTAGTAATTTTTGGTTATAATTTTTCGCTTTCTCATAAGCTTTTTCCGCAAAATAATAACGAGTTAGTTCTAAATAACAGAAATTTCTTTTATTGATATCTGCAGAAATTAAAAGATATTCCGTTGTTAAATTTAAAAATTCTTCGTAATTTCCAGAAAGCAAATGATAACGTAACTGATCAAAAAGTAATTGATCACTATCAATTAACTTAATCAATTCTTCTTTTACGGAAAAGAATTTAGGGAAGTTAGCTAAATCATTTATTGTAAACATCGCTTCAATAGCCAAATTAGCAGATTGTAAATTGATTTTCGAATTTTCATAACGTTTATCTAAAATTTCTTTAGCCAAACTAATCACACTAGAATAGTTCTTTAATTTATAATAGACTTCTAAAAGGTAAGAAGATGCTTCACCAATAGTTTCAATATTACCTAAAAGCTCTTGATCTAAAAGAAAACTTTTTATGATTTCAATTGTTTTTTCTTCTGGTAAAAGCGTCTTGATTACTTCTAGATTCACCTAAATAGACCTAGGATTTTACTTTTTTTCATTTTAAAAATCCTCCTTTATCAGACATTGCTTTAACTTTTTTAACGCTTGTCCACGATGGCTGATTTGATCTTTTTCCTGTTCACTCATCTCTGCCATTGTCTTTTTCAAGCTTTCAACATAAAATACTGGATCATAGCCGAAGCCATGATCCCCTGTGGGGCGTCCAGTGATTGTACCTTGAACAGTTCCGTCAAAGGTGTAGAACAATTTATTATTTACATATAAGACAAGGGCAGCCTGAAAGCGGGCACTTTTGTCTTTATGATTCTTTAAATCACTTAGAAATAAATCCAGATTTTGCTTATCTTCACCAGATGGATGGTGCCATCTTGAATTAACGCCAGGTTTCCAGTTTAAAGCCTTAGCTTCAATGCCTGAATCATCAGCGAGAATAAGATAATCACTATATAGATTATATATTGCTTTTGCCTTAATAAAAGCATTTTGAAAGTAGGTAGTTCCTGTCTCTTCGATTGTCTCATTAAAATTAAGGTCAAGCAAAGAGATAGTCTCTATATTATTAATATCTTTTAAGTATCTTTTTATTTCTTTTATTTTTCCTTTATTTTGGGATGCAATTAGAAGCTTTTTCATGAACTTTTTACCTCCTATCAAAAACATAAAAAAATTATATCATTTTTTAAAGCAAAAAGCAACAAAAAAAATTAAATTTTTAAATATCGAAATTTTACTATACCTACACTAATAATTCGATTATTTTTTGTTTATTTTTTCGACTGTTTTTCTTAATTATTTTTTAAAGCAAAAATGCAAGCGTTTTTCAATCAATTTTTGCCTATTTTTTGATGATAATTTTTTATAAAGAAAAAGGACTAAAAATCTTGTCCTTTTCGTTATTTTTTTCCGCCTCTAAGCTCAATTAATAAATCCCTAAGTTCAGCCGCTCTTTCAAAATCGAGCATTTTTGCAGACTGACGCATTTCTGATTCAACTCTTTCAATTAGCTTTTTAGTCTCTTTATCGCTCATTTTAGAAGTTTTTTCTTTAGTTTCCACATCTTCCTTAACTCTGATTGCATCATGAACCTGTTTAATAATTGTTTGTGGAGTAATTCCATGTTTTTCATTAAACGCTTCTTGAATCTTTCTTCGACGTTCTGTTTCTTTAATCGCATAATCCATCGCACTCGATATTTTATCCGCATACATAACTACTAATCCATTTTTATTACGAGCTGCCCGACCAATAGTTTGAATTAACGACCTTTCGCTCCTTAAAAAGCCTTGTTTATCCGCATCAAGAATACAAACCATACTTACTTCCGGCAAATCTAGACCTTCTCTTAAAAGGTTAATTCCAACTAAACATTGATATTTACCGATCCTAAGGTCGCGAAGAATTTCAATTCTTTCTAATGACTTTATTTCACTATGCAAATAAGCAACCTTATAATTCAGGCTTTTTAAATAGCTTGTTAAATCCTCACTCATTCTAATCGTTAAAGTAGTTATTAAGATACGTTCATTAAGCGCAATTCTTTTTTCCAATTCTTTGACGATATCATCGATTTGACCAAAAGTTGGCCTTACTTCAATAATTGGATCTAAAAGTCCAGTCGGCCTGATTATTTGTTCGACAATTGGTAATTGCCGATTAAGTTCATAAGGACCAGGCGTTGCGGATAGATAAATAGCTTTATCAATTCTTTCTTCGAATTCTTCGAAGCGCAAAGGTCTGTTATCTAGTGCGCTTGGCAAACGAAAGCCATGTTCGACTAATGTTGTTTTCCGAGAGCGGTCACCAGCATACATTCCTCCCACCTGAGGAATCGTCACATGCGATTCATCTACAACTAATAAAAAGTTACGTTCAAAGAAATCTACAAGCGTTGTTGGTGTTTCTCCGGCTGCTTTTAAAGTAAGATGTCTGGAATAGTTTTCAACACCACCACAAACTCCAGTTTCTCTAAGCATCTCCAAATCATATTCCGTGCGCATCTTGATTCTTTGCGCTTCAAGAAGTTTACCTTCTCTGGTAAAGAGCTCTATCTGTTCTTTTAGTTCTTCTTCAATTCTTTTTGTCGATTCCATTAGTTTTTCCTTGTTTGTGACGAAGTGACTAGCTGGATATAACGTAAGCATAGTAATTTCATTTTTAACTACTCCCGTTAAAACATCAACTTCCCGCATTCTTTCGATTTCATCGCCAAATAACTCTATCCTAATTCCATTGGCTTTATTATTAACTGGAATTACTTCAATAACATCACCTCTGACCCTAAAAGAGCCACGCTTAAAATCGATATCATTTCTTTCATAAAGCATTTCCACGAGTTTTCTTAATAAATTTTTCCGACCATATTCCATACCTGTTCTTAAAAATAACATCGAGTTACGATAATCATCTTTATCGCCGATTCCATAAATGCAAGAAACACTAGCTACGATAATAACATCTTCACGTTCTAAAAGTGAAGTTGTCGCGCTATGACGCATCTCATCGATTTCATCATTAATTGAAGCATCTTTCTCAATATAAGTATCACTGGAAGGAACATAGGCCTCTGGCTGATAATAATCATAGTATGAAATAAAATATTCTACTCGATTTTCCGGGAAGTACTCCTTTAGTTCCGTATAAAGCTGACCAGCTAAAGTTTTATTATGCGCCAGAATTAAAGTTCTTTTTCCGTAATTCTTGATGACATTACTGATAGTGAAGGTTTTACCAGTTCCAGTAGCTCCTAAAAGAATTTGTTCTTTGACATTATTTTTCAGATTATCAGTGAGGGTTTTAACCGCTTCAATTTGATCACCTGCTAGTTTAAACTCAGATACTAATTTGAAATCCATATTTACCTCCTTTTAAAGCGAAAATTTATGTGCTTCTCTTTTGACATAATAAGTTAGTGCTTCAAAGCCTATTTCCTTAAATAATTTTAAATATTTAGGATAGTCGGTTAAGAAACGTTTTTTATAACTTTCAAGATTATGACTATCAGATGAAATTATAATTTTTCGACCCCCTAAATCAAAATATAATTTAAGTATTGTTTTTAAATACATTTCATCATTTATTTCACTTTGTACTTTCAAATTAATTTCTAAAGCTTTATTATTCCTGATTAAAGCCTTAAAAACGGCTTTTATTTGCTCAAGATAGTCATTATAATTAAATTCACTATCTAAATAGGCATTTCTAAAGGCATAATCAAAGTGAGCAAGACAATCAAAATTAGAATAGTCATTGATTGCAGCAAGCATTAATTCAAAATAATTATTTAAAACTTGTTTCACTCCAAGCCTTTTATATTGTGCAGGCTGAAAAAATGAACCATTCTTATCGGAATGAATGCTTAATAATACTAAATCAAAGTCATGAGATCTAGTGACTGCCTCAATAAGCGCCGTTATTTCTGGCTTATAGCCGATTTCAATGCCTAAGAGCGGTGTAATCGGATATTTAAGCGCTATCTCTTCTAATCGCTTCTTAAGAGCTTTAAAATCAATAGTTATATTGCCTTTAAAAGAGTTTAGTTCATAATGTTCGGTTGTTATAAAGTAACAATTGTTATTTTTAACGGCTTCTTTAACATAATTTTCCATATCTTCTTCCGAATCAAAAGAAAAACTGGAATGAAGATGTTGGTCATGGATTGTAAAATTCATTTTAAATACCTCTTTAATCATATATAAACTATTTTATAACATTTTTCGCATTTTATAAATATAAAAACGTTATTTTTGTTAATTGATTTTTAGCTCTTTGTATAAATTAGCAAGGTAAGCCAAAAATACTTATGGTGATATTATGCGATTAAAAGATTTTTACCCTGAAATAAATGAAGACAAAGAAGTCAGTAACATTGTAAGTAATTCTACAAAAGATCTTAAAGATGTAATTTTTGTTTGCCGTAAAGGCAAGAAATTCGATTCTCATGATTTTATTGATAAAATTAAAGATAAAGTGGCTTTTATTGTTTCTGAGAAACCTTTAAGTTCAGATATACCTCATATTGTAGTTTCTGATGCTTCTTTTGAATTAGCCAGACTTTTGATGATAATGTATGGCGATAAAATTAGAAATATGAAATTAATTGGTATAACTGGAACAGATGGCAAAACAACAACTGCTTCAATTGCTTATCATGTCCTTAAATCATTTGGCGCAGCTTATCTTGGGACAAATGGCTTATTTTACAATGAACAAGAGATAAATATCAATAATACTACTCCTGGTATCAATGATATGTATGATTACTTATTAGAACTAAAACAAGAAAAGATTAATTATTTATCTATGGAAGTAAGCAGTCATGGAATTAAACAAAACCGGGTTCGTTTCTTACCATTTAAATATAAAGTTTTTACAAATTTAAGCCATGAGCATTTAGATGAATTTGGCGATATGGAAACTTATTATCAAGCTAAAAAAGCGCTTTTTACTGATGAAAATCATCAGGCTATTTCGATTATCAATATTGATGATTCTTATGGTTTTCGTTTATTTAATGAATTAAAAACACCAAAAATATCGTTTGGTAAAAATATTCGCGCTGATTTTCAAATCACTAACCTTATTACTTTTCCTGATTACTCCAAATTTTCTTTTATCTACCGCGAACATCATCTCCATGAAATGAAGATTTCACTTCCTTGCGAGTATAATGTTTATAATTCAATACCTGCTATAATTATTGCGATTAATGAATTTATGAGTTTAAAGAAAATTGCTCAAGAATTAGCTGAGATCCCGCAGATAAAGGGGCGTTTTGAAAGATTTAAAGTAAAAGATTTTTCGGTTATTATTGATTTTGCCCATACTCCTAATTCATTAAAGAATTTATTGGAAAATATTAGTAAAATGAATTATAATAAAATTATTTTAGTCATTGGGGCAGCTGGTAATAAAGATAAAACTAAAAGGGCAGAAATGGGAAAAGTTGCCTCCCTTTTAGCTGATTATGTTTTTTTCACTGAGGAAGATAGTGAAAGTGAAGATACAAAAACAATTATTGATATGCTAACTTCTAATATTGAAAAAAATAATTATACAATTGAATTTGATCGAAAAAAAGCTATTAATCAAGCATTAAATAGAGCCGAGACTAATGACGTTGTGGTAATAACGGGCAAAGGCTTAGAAAATACTTTAAAGAAAAAAGATGGCATTGTTTCTCATAGTGATTTAGATATTATTCTAAATCATAAATAAAAATTAAATTTTCAAAATTTAAAATAGAAATGGCTAACCAAAATTATGATTAGCTCGTAAGCGAGAAAAATTTCGAACCTAGCCAAAAGAAAAAGGCCAACCTATATAAGATCAAGCCTAACTTTAAAAAAACCAAACCTTAAGCTAGGACTTTTAATTTTTCCGGTAGTTTATTAGAA
>WRBM01000025.1 GCA_009784525.1 Erysipelotrichales bacterium
AACGTTCTAGATAAAGCAAATAAAACTGTGATTTTGAGGTGAAATTTGAGCAAAATTCTTGCATAAGCGTGTGTATAATATACATATATTAAGTGAAAATATTATTATAAGATGAAAATAGAAATTCCTAATTTATAAAAAAAATCGGTAAATTTACCGATTAGTATATTGATAGTTAACGATAATTTGATTGTTGTGGCATTATCAGGGCAAATATAATATAAGCAAGAAGTCCAGTGCCGAAAAAAAGTAATAATAGAATCCAGATAAGCCGCATTACGGTTGGATCCATATTAAAATATTCCGCAAGTCCACCGCAAACACCGAAAATTTTTCTGTCATTATCAGATTTATATAATTTTTTTGGCTCCATATTATCTTTCCTCCGTTTAATAAATAAAAATGAGTAGAATCCCAAAAGAGTCAACTCAAAGAATAGGCAATCAGTGATAATTGTTAAAATTGTATGGCGGATGAAGAGGGATTTGAACCCTCGCACCGTGTTACCGATCTACTAGCTTTCCAAGCCAGCCCCTTCAGCCACTTGGGTATCCATCCGAGTCAAAATCATGACTAAAACCAAATCATTGGTCGTATTTGTTTTTAGACAAATATATTATATCACAAATTTTATTAGTGTCAATGAATTTTGAAAATCAGAATTTTACATGAAACATAAATTTATAAATATAGTGAAAAAATATTGCAAGCAAATATAAATATGATATGCTAAGTGCGAAGAGAGTCTAGAATTATAAATCTATCCTCCCAGCAAGCAACTTTAATAAAAATTAAAAGCAGATACTGGTGGTAGTCTTATTTAAAATTAAAGATATTATATATTTTTTTTAACAAAATTAACAAAAAAATAGTAAATATTAAAAATACTTTAAGTAGCATTTTTAATAAAAAATAAGCTTTTTTCTTGTATAACTATTCCTCTATCTGTTGGTTTTAAAATAAAAAAAGTCCTAAACTTAATTGAATAGGGCTTTTTATTTTGTTTGAATTGATATAAAAATACGTTATTTTTGGACGGTTTTGGACTGCTTTTTAATAAAAATGGCTTACCTGCCTTATTGGAGCTCACGACTGGGCGCGTTAATCGTGTACATATTCGTATTTAATGATTTATTTATAGTTAATTTCGTTCGTAGATGTGTATATAAATCGCTATGTATTAAAGGTTTGGACACTTTTTGGACAACTAAATTTTATCATAAAACAAGTTAGATTCGGCGGGAAATTTATAAACTTCGCGCCTAACGAATACGGATATATGTATGCATCTGGATATTAAGAGCGTAAATTATGACGGTCTAATTATTTACACTGTCTTTCTTTTGCGTCTAATGTGCCAGAAAAGCAAAAAAAGAAACACAAGAAGTACCCCTTTATAAATATTTAATTTTTATGATTGTTTTTAAGCTATCCTCTGATAATATCAAAAATGATGGATGATTGCAATAAAAATTATGTTTACGCATATAATATTAGTGATTTGTATGATTGATTTTTTACATGTTCGTACATGTACAATAATAAACAAACGTAGATAATACCAAAAAATCGAACGTATTATACTTAAAATGTTGACATTACATACGTATATGGTATAATATTACATGAAGAGAGCACTAAACTTTTAAGGTCTACGCTCTTGGCAACAGTGCATAAAGCAGCTAATTACTTTCGCGGGTAGAAGCTGCTTTTTTGTTTTTAAATTCAAAAACAAGCTGAATTACAAATATTAACCAATTTATTATTGGAATAAAATCAAGTAAATTCATATCTCAACAACCCCCTTTCAATTAATGAAAAGAAATGTTGCCAAGAAGCGCAGCTATAAATGTCTAATGCTCTCTCCGACAATATTATACATTGTTTTTATTTAATTCGCAACAATTTTCGTACGACATAAAATAATGATGCTTAAAAGGCATCTTTTTTTGCGCCCGCCCGCTCCGGAACCTAACAATATCAAAAGACTCTTTTAATAGAATTAAAATAAGCAATCATTTATTAGTTAAAATAATTAAAATCTTTTAGATATGGCTAAAAAAATAACTACTTAGAATGATTATTTTTTCTGTTATTATTGAATTATAATTTGAAAATCAAATAAATTAAAGTAATAGTTTTGAAAGGTTTACCTTATTGAAATTTTTTAAGTGGGGGAACATTTATGGCAAAAAGCATTGAGGAAAAAATAGAAGACTCAGTTAAGGTTCAATTAAATAATTCATTTTTTATCGTTCTCTTCTAAATTTTCCAAAGCATATTCACAGCACTGAATTACTAACTTACTCAATGATATATTCTTCTCGTCTGATAGCTTTTCTAACTTGGATAGTATAGAATTTGGAATACGAAATGTCTTACTTGTTGTATCTTCTTTTTTAATAGAAAACATGACATATCACCTCTCACATATTATAACTTATTTTATTTATAAAATATGCACTATCATTTGTAATTGTTTTTGCCTTACAAAAAGTGTATAATATTAATCAGGTGATAATAAAATGATGTTCTTTAAAAAAAGAAAAGAGGTAGTTCCGCAAGGAAAAATAGCATTGGAAAATTTAGTAAATGAAAAAAAGACCGAAATCAGAGATTTTATTTGCCAAAATATTTCACAAGTAATTTTATCTAGTGAAATATTTAATATATACACTATTATAGATTTTGACTATGTAAGATTCGAAAAGGAATTATTATCAGTCTTAATTCCCAGAAAAGAAAAATTATTAATAATGTATTATGAAGATACTATTAATGAATTTATTAAATTTTTAAAACATATGAAAATTGCGAATGAACTCTATTATTCTGAATTAATGATAATGAATAATAATATTAAATCAGTTTCTTCAAATATAAACGAGCGCAATAAAAAATTATTTGAAATGTACAATGAATATTATTCACTAAACTTTTCTGAAAAAATAAATGATATAAATGAATTTTCAATCATTATTTCCTATTGTAATAATATTGATTTCTTCAAGAAGTTAAAATCAGAGATTTGTTTTTCCAACAAAAATCTCGAATATTTGAAAAAAGAATATTCTTATGAAAATATTTTGAATTTTCTTAATGATCAAGAATTAAGGAACAATGCCAAATATTTAAATTATACTAAAAATGTAAATAAAACTTTATATGTTTCATTAGCAAAAATACTTTCAGAAAATTATAGTCTTACACATATACTTGGTCTGATATTCAACTTCAATGCTACAGTAATAGAGTTAGACACATTACAAAAAAAATATGAAATAGAACTAGAACGCCAAAGACTTTTACGTGGCGATCTGCAATATGAAAAAAATTTAGAGCTATTAAGATTAAATTTTAATAATATAAAAACTGGGAATCAATTTGAAGACTATTTAAAATTTATTTTTGAAACTTTAGGTTATAAAGTTTTTAAAACTAAAGGAAGCGGCGATAAAGGTGCTGATTTAATTTTAGAAAGAGATGATATAAAGTATATTATTCAAGCAAAATTTTATAGTAAACCAGTTGGCAATTTAGCAATTCAGCAAGCATATTCTGCAAAAGATATATATAAAGCTAATAAGGCAGCGGTCATAACTAATAATGATTTTACCAAACAAGCGATTGAAGACGCTAGTTCATTAAATATTATATTAATTAATGGGGATAAATTATATCTGTTAATTAATGAGTTAGCACGAGGAAAATTCTACAATATATTTTCACAATAAAAAATCTCTTAAAATTTTAAGAGATTTTGTTTTCGCATTCGCACTACCTTTAACTATGACATTCCGAAAAAATATATTATTCACAATGCGCGTGTCGAATTTTGTCGTGTTATTTTTTTTGATTTTGTTTGCGTTTTATGCTAAAATCATCTTGCAGACACAGACAAAAAGTATTGAATTATGTCGAATTATGTAATATAATATTCTCGCATATGAAATGAAAGACTGTGACGGATAAAAAGTAATAATAATTTTAAAATGTATGCCAGTGCTTTCATTTTCTAATACTAAATAATATAGTAGTTCTTTATTAATATATTTTTTATATATTATATTGAACAGGTATTTTTAAATTAGAAAGCGAGGTTGAAAGGATGAGTTTTATGACAACTGAAATTAAAGATGCGATTGCAAAAGCTAAAGACCTAAGATTGCATCGAGAAGGTCCAACTAATCTCGATAAAATTATAGAAATATTAAATGATGAAAAAAATGTTAGGATTGTTGTTAATGCAATAGATTTTAATAAATATGATTTAAAAGATGCCGGAGCACTTATTATTCCATATGAACTAAATGGAGATTCTGATAAAAATCCTACTGGAATTTTTATAGCTTTAAATAAAAAATTAGATAAAAAACGTCAAAGATTTTCATTAGCTCATGAATTAGGACATTTGGCGTTAGACCATATAGATTTGAAAAAAATTAGTTTATTGAATGTTAGCCATCATATTCATTATGATCTTAATGAAGTATGTTGCCGTGATGGAGATAGTATGATTGAAAAAAGGGAGAATGCCGCTAACGCTTTTGCCCAAGAGTTGCTAATGCCAGAAGATTTAATACAAAGTTTAACTAAAGGAAAATATTTTTATTCTGATTTGGCACAATACTTCAATGTATCTGAATTGGCTGCTCGCGCTAGAATAAAAAATTTGAAAGATATGGCTTAATCAATGTCAGATAATATAAAACAACCTGAAATAGACATTTATAACTATGTAGAACAAGGCACTCCTAATCCAGAAGCAAATTTGTTCAATGAAGCTAAAGGGTATCTTGAATTACATAAAGATATAGTAGAAAATTCTTTTGAAATATTAAATAAGATTATCGAAAAAAAAGATTCTGCAAAAAAGGAATTAAAAGATTTCTTTATATTATTCTTAATTTTTCAATTAATTGTTATAATCAGTTTAATCATAATTAATTATAAATTAGCCTTGAATATATCCGATATTATAAAAAAAGTATTGATAATTTCTGTATTTGCTGAAACTTTAGGTATTGTAGGATTTATGGTAAAATTTTATTTTAATCCGAAAGAAGAAATAGCATATATCGCAACAATTCAAAAAGTAGCAGAGAAATATAAAAGAAAAAACGATCTAAATAATGAAGAATGAACTAAATGTTTGTTCTTTTTTTTATGTTCCGTCTAAAAATAAAAAAATTACCTCAAATTAAGGTAAAAAAATATAAAAATCATTGTTTTGATTCGAACTCGCAAGCGAAATATTAAAAAACAGCCGTTTTGTTGTGTTTTTGGGCAGTTTTCAGACAACTTCGTTTTCTATTTTACGGCTCACCTAAGCCATAATTGTCATTGTGGCGCTCACGACTGGAGTCGAACCAGTGACTTCAACCTTCGGAGGGTTGCACTCTATCCTCTGAGTTACGCGAGCTACTGGCGGAGCAGGAGGGATTTGAACCCTCGCGCCGTGTTACCGACCTACGCCCTTAGCAGGGGCGCCTCTTCAGCCTCTTGAGTACTGCTCCATTGCTGGCAGCCCCAGCTGGATTTGAACCAACGATGACGGAGTCAAAGTCCGTTGCCTTACCGCTTGGCTATAGGGCTATATTTATATGGGGCGGAAGACGGGAATCGAACCCGCGAGTGCCTGAGCCACAATCAGGTGCGTTAACCACTTCGCCACAACCGCCATTTTAACAGCATATATTATTATACATGAAATTTATAAAATGTAAAGAGAAAGTTGAAAAAAACTTGTATTTTTTTTTGTTTAATGGTATTATATTGGTACTAATTAAATTTAAGGAGACAACAATGGTAAAAAAAATTATTTATGCTGTGTTCGTCGTTTTGCTGGGATATATTATTTATACAGTAGCGGCTTTTAGTATGTTTAACTCTCTATTCGCTGATACGGTGAGAGAGTCAGTGACTGAGCGGGATCATAGTTTTATCTTAAATACAATGATTTTAACGCAAGATAATCACTTTGACCCAACGCCTATTTATCGCTTTGATAACGAAACTGATACTTTTAATTTAGCGGTCTATGAATACTTTTCACCAGATCCAAGATTAAATAATCCAACTCCTCAAAGAATGCTCGCAATATTAATTACAGAACTTAACTTGGAAAATATTTCAACAGAAAGAGTTGTAGTTGATGGCGTACTTAGAGATTTATCAAGACTTAACTTTCATTTTGAAGGCGAAAGAATTGTTAATGGCGAGGTTAGAGATAACATTGTTAGCTTTGAATTGAATTTATCGCGTTTTAATGGTTATTTAGTTTATTCAATTATTTCTGATGCTGGCTTAGCCCAAGATCATTTTGGTAATGTTCTGACAGATATTGAATTTGTTGATTCAGAAGGAAATGTTATTTTTAATTCTAAAGATGATGCAGAGTTCTCACCTATTGACTTTCAAGAGCTAAGAGGAGAAGCTTTAATTGAGTATCCAAACTCTTTACAAGGCTTTAATGTTAATCAAGCTTTTGACGCTGTTGGCTTTGGCACTCGTCAACAAGTCAGAATTTTCATTTATTTAGGTATTTATGCTCTCTTTGCGGTTGGCTTAGGTTATCTGTTATTCCGTAAAACGAAAACACGTAAATTCGGAACATAAAACTATAAGCATTCTCTTAGGGGAATGCTTTATTTTAGATTGGTTATTAAGTATATTTATTCTTAAGCCAATAACTTGGCTCCGTAGTTCAATGGATATAACAATCCCCTCCTAAGGGATAATTACAGGTTCGATTCCTGTCGGGGCTGCCAGAAGAAGACTCTCGAAATTTTATTATCTAAAGTAATATAATTTCGGGAGTTTTTGTTTGAAATTATGAAGATTTATTAACGAAACTACTGAATAAAATCATAAAATTACAGGAGTGCAAAAATGAAACTAATTCCAAAACTATCTGAAGGGCGCTTTGAATTTATCACAACGCAAAATAAAATAATTCCAGCAAACGCAAAGGCAATGATAGTCGAAGACGAAGGAGTTACGTTTGTCTTGCCGACTGATAAAACTAATGACGATATTTTTGCTTGGATAAGCCTTGTGCAAGAAACGAGTCTTACAGCAACCGGCATCACAAAAGTAATATCAGCTGCTCTTAGCGATGCAGGTATTGCCTGCAATATATTAGCAGCTTACTATCACGACCACATTCTCGTGCCGCATGACAAAAGAAAAGATGCAATGCAGATTATTGCGGCAATCGAAATCTAAAAACTTAGAATTTTTTCTAAAAAATCTGATTTGTATTGACTTTTTATTTATTTTAGCATAAAATTATATTATCCATTTAAAAGGAGAAATAAAATGACTAAGAATTCATTTACGTGGCGATGGCTATAGTTTGCGTTCGCAAGTTTTGCGGATGCCTTTAGCACGCAGAACAAGTAAATGGATTAGTAAATAAATCTTACATCCTAAACCCAGTCTCGTGCTTTTAAAGCAATACTGGGTTTTTTATTTTCTAAAAAGGAGGAAAAGTCTTTAAAAGACTTGGAAAAGATGAAAAAGAAAAAAGGTTATTATGGTGAATTTGGTGGTTCATTTGTTTCGAGAGTAATGCAAGAAGAACTAGATAAAATTGAAGAAGCTTATAAAAAGCTAAAAAAAGATAAAGGATTTATAAATGAACTTAAACAAATCAGAAGAGATTTTCAAGGACGACCAACACCGCTTTATTATTGTAAGAATCTAACAGAACAAACAAACGGCGCAAAAATTTATTTAAAGCGAGAAGACCTAAACCATACAGGAGCCCATAAAATAAATCATTGTATGGGAGAAATGTTGCTGGCTAAACACTTAGGCAAAACTAAAGTTATCGCTGAAACGGGTGCCGGACAACATGGATTAGCAATCGCCACTGCCGCTGCTTATTTTGGTCTGGAATGTGAAATTCATATGGGAGAAATTGATGTACTTAAGCAAGCTTCAAATGTCGCAAAAATGAAATTACTTGGCGCAAAGGTTATTAGCGTTACTTTTGGTCAAAAAACACTTAAAGAAGCCATCGATAGTGCTTTAGGCGCTTATCAATATGAATTAGAAAATTCAATATATAGTTCAATTTATTGTATTGGCACAGCAGCCGGACCTCATCCCTTTCCAATGATAGTTCGTGATTTTCAAAGCATTATTGGTAAAGAAGCCAAAAGACAAATTAAGAATCAGGAAAAAAGATTGCCAAAAGCGATTGTTGCTTGCATTGGTGGCGGTAGTAATGCAATTGGTTTGTTCAGTGCCTTTTTAAAGGAAGATAATGTGCAAATTTATGGTGTTGAACCATTAGGTCGAGGCACAAATATCGGCGACCATGCGGCGGCTTTAACTTATGGTAAATTTGGAATTATCCATGGATTTAAAAGTTTAGTTCTAAAAAATGACAATGATGAAGTCATTTCGGATGCCTACTCTATTGCGAGTGGTTTAGATTATCAATCGGTAGGGCCCGAGCATGCCTACCTTCATACCAGTAATAAAGTAAGCTATGTAACGATAAATGATAAAGAAGCTCTAGAGGCCTTTCATTTACTATCTAGGGTAGAAGGTATCATTCCAGCTCTAGAAAGTGCTCATGCGGTTGCTTTTGGCCTAAAATTAGCTAAAAAGTTTTCAAAAGCAGAAAGTATTATCATCAATTTATCGGGTAGAGGCGACAAAGACGTTGAGTTTGTTTTTGCTAAATCAGAATAAAATGAACCATCTAATCAATAGGCGCATATCTTAAATTAGGTGATTTATCTGGAAACTTCTAATAATATTTCGATACTTGCTGTCACGACACTAGCGATAGCTGTTTCTGAAGGACATGATTCAAAACATGTTAAGTTGCTTTCTTCTTATTTTTATTTAATCGGCTCCGTGCTTGGAACAATTGCGGCAGCTCGGGAGATTGAAGAAGCAAAAGCTAGTAGTAGTTGTCAAGCAATAGTTAAAAAATAGATATTCTTATTTTTGTTAATAATGTAATAATTTATATTTTAGAAACGGAGAAAAATCATGGCTGAATTTTGGAGTATATTAGATATAAATGGTAATGAGACAGGTCGTCTTCATGAGCGCGGCAAACCGATGTTTAAAGGCGAATATCATCTCACTGTTAATGTGTGGATTGAAAATGACAAAGGCGAATTTCTGATTTCTAAAAGATCTTCGAATAAACAGTTTCCTAACCTATGGGAATCTACTGGTGGAAATGCAGTTGCTTTTGATGATAGTTTGACTACAGCAATAAAAGAAGTAAAAGAAGAATTAGGTATTACTCTAGAAGCTAAGAACGGAAAAAAGATTAAAAATCACTTAAGACTTTGTACTGCCTGTAAGCATTGTTTGGCAGATATCTGGCTTTTTAGGCAAAATGTTGATATAACAACTGTAATTCTTTCTTCCGAAACTAGCGATGTAAAATGGGCAAGCCGTACTGAAATAAAGCGAATGATCGCTGAGAAAACATTCGCAACATGGGGATTATTTGAGGATATCGATGAATTATTCGAGTTAACTTAAAGCAAAGTGCTTTTTCGTGTTTAAATATTCTTTTAGAAAGGAATGTTTAAATGAAAAAAATATTGTTTGCTTTATTTTTACTTATTATCATTAATTTGTTTTATCCAAAGTCCTTGGCTGCTGATTATCCGGAAGCAGTAGTTATCAATACTGAAAGTTATAAGTTGTTTCAAGATTATACACCTTCAATTGATTACGCTGAAAACGGATTATACTATTTGCCCTTTGATTTAAGCTTTTATACTAACTATGACCCACAAACGATTCTTTTTATTCCTACCGAAAAGAATGGAACCACTAATCGACTTCATAGTATTATAGTAAGAGATTACTATAATTCATACGGTGATTATGCCGATTATGTTTTAATAGAAGATATTGGTGAAAATGAACTGTATCAGTTGAATTATCGCGAAGATATGAAACGTTATTTTAATGGTGTCAGTTATGGTATCCGCTTTTCGGCGTCTGATTTTGATATTAATTATCAATTTAGCTTAGTTGAATTAATATTTGTGATAAAAAGTGATAAATATTCTGATTCATTGACATCGATTTTAAATAATTATAAACCAATTTATTTGGAATTTAACCCAATCGCAATTGAACTTCAGATTCCAGCTATTATCAAATTTGGCCATCGCGATATTATCACAAATCAAGATATCATTAAGGAAACAAAAGTAAATAATGCTATCGAGATAGATTATTATAAGATAAATGGTGAAGTTGAGTTTTTGAATAGCCCTTTGCCAATAGGTACTTATAATATAGCTATTACTGCTTATGATACTTCGCGAAAAAGCGAGATAGTAAATTTCCAATTAGAGATTGTCAAACAAATTAACTATAGTCCTGGTGGAATGGTTTTTTCCAATATTGACAATTTGTTATCTATAGATTTTATTAAAAGCTTTATTACCGCAACTGATAAAGAAGATGGCGATTTAACTAATAACATAAAAATTTTCAGTAATCCCGATAACTATCCGGAAAAAGTTACGAAACTTGCTAACTATGAACTTATCTTCTCGGTTACAGATAGTAGGAATAATGAAACAAGAATAAAGATAATTGTGCGCGTTGTCGATATTACGCCACCAATAATCAAAGGCAGTAACAAACACACAATTTTTAAAAATGATGGAACGGCTTTGACAACTGATTTTATCAAAAATAGTTTAAATGCGATTGATAATTATGATGGTAATATTAGTCATAAAATTGAAGTTTTAGAGGATGAATATCAAAATCAATACCAAAAAACAGGGATTTATAATATTGTATTTCAAGTAACAGATTCCAGCACCAATGAAAGCAAATTTCATGTTACTGTGACAGTAATTGATGATGAATATCCAGAACTTAATTTTAGGGGTCTGATTATTCCGATTAATCAGGGAAATAATCTGACCCAAGAAGAAATTATTGCTTTAATTAATAAGCATTTGGAATTAAAACAAGTATTCGCTAAAGATTTAATGATTATAGAAAATAATTATAGTGGTAACGAAAATTATCCTGGAACTTATCTAGTTAAAGTCAGTTATACTAATATTATTAATCAGCCTCAGTTAAAAGATATCAATTTCCTTGTACTAGAAACCAAACAAAAGAATTTTTTTGTAGAAAACAAGGAAATTCTTATAACAATCGCTAGTTTAACAGGAATTGGTCTAGTTGGAATTATCATCAGAAGAAAGTTTTCCAAATAAAATAGGGACTGTAAAGAAAAATATCTTGACAGTCTTTTTTTTTCTGGTATAATATTTAACAAAGGAGTTGAAAAAAATGGTCAAATTACGTCTACAACGTTGCGGATCCCATAAAAAACCGTTTTATCGGATTGTCGTAGCTAACAGCGTATCACCGCGTGATGGTTCTTTTATTGAAATTTTAGGAACTTATAATTCAGTAGCGGACCCGGCAATAATTACTATTAACGAAGAAAAAGTAATGGAATGGCTAAAAAAAGGTGCTAAGCCAACTGAAACTGTTCGCAGTATTTTATCTAAACAAGGTATTATTGAAAAATTTGCTAAAGCCCCTAAGTCACTTTAAGAGGTGAGTTTATGGAAATTAATTTTGCAGAGCTTTTAAAAAGTATGATTGTGCCACTTGTGATTCATCCCGATGAAGTTGAAGTTATATCTGAAGACAAAGAAGGATTGCTAAATTATCTTGTTTTAGTTAGTAAAGACGATCTTGGAAGAGTTATTGGGAAAGGCGGAAAAATCTGCGGAGCGATCCGTACGATTTGTTATGCTGGCGCAACAAAAGAGAAAATCAAACTAAAAATTGAATTCGAAAGTAAAAAATAATTTCTGACAAATAGAAATTATTTTATTTTTTTCCAAACGGAGGACTAAGTAAGTGCTTAAACTGACAAAAGAGCTAGGTTGGTTCATAAAAAAATACTGGTACTGGTATCTGACAATAATTATTTTTGGAACAAGCGTTATTATTCTTGCTTTAGAAATTCCACGATGGACAGCAGAGTTTTTAAGATATATCGAACCTGAGACAGCCGATAATCTGACAAGATCAATTTTACTGCAAATTGTTCTGACTTTATCATTAATATCCATCCTTCTTTATGTTTCTGTTGTTTTAAGGCGTGTTTTTCAATCACGGTTACAAATGCGACTCAGCTTTGAGTTAAGACAAAAATTCTTAAACGAAATAGTCAATCAGGATGCCCCTTTCTTTGAAAAATATAATTCCGGAGACCTTATTAATCGGGCTACAGGTGATATATTTCACGTTAGGCATGCGGCAGTCAATGGCTATATTGATTTAACGCTGGATATTTTAATGATTATCCTTACTTTCACTTATGCTTTGACGATATCGACTTCATTAACGTTTTTAAGTATTATTCCTTTACCTTTAGTTTATATAATAAGTCATGTCTTAAGGCCGAAAATTCGAAAGAATTGGCGTAAACTAAGGAAAACAAGCAGTGATATGAATAACGCAATTATGGAAAATGTTTCTTCGGTCAGGTTAATTCGTTCAAACGCTAAAGAAGAAACGAGTTATCAGAAATTAAAAACACATACCGATACTGTTTATAACGTCGAAAAAAGAAATTTGCGGATTAATACATTATTTGGTCCGCTATTTCAAAGTATTTCAACAGCGAGTTTTATGATTGCCTTATACTTTGGTGGTATGGCTGTTATCAATGAAACGATGACCGCATCAGATTTGGTGCAGTTTTTTGCGTTTATCGGCATGCTTGTCTGGCCTTTGATGAATATTGGTATGTCTTTAAATAGCTTTAATCAAAGTCTTGTTTCTTTAGAAAGATTAAACGAAATATTTTACGCAGAACCTTATATCAGGGATAAGATTGACGCTGTTGACTTAAAAGAATTTAATACCTTAGAGTTTAAGGATTATAGTTTTAAATATAGCAGTGAAGAAAAATTCTATACTTTAAAAGATATTAACTTAACGATTAAAGCTGGTGAAACATTAGGTATTGTCGGCAAAACAGGAAGCGGAAAAACAACATTGATTCGCCAACTGACAAGACAGTATCCTATCTTTGAAGGCGATTTATTAGTTAATGATACATCAATTGAGGAGTATCGGAAGAAGTCGGTCCGTTATTTTATTAGTTATGTACCACAGGAACATATTCTTTTCACCCGTTCGGTCCGTGATAATATCTTAGTTGGCACTAAAGACAAATTAAGTGAAGAGGAAATAATGCGCGTTTGTGATCTCGCAGATTTCAGTAAAGACTTGCCGCATTTAAGTGAAGGTCTTGATACAATTGTTGGTGAATATGGTGTAACTTTATCCGGCGGTCAGAAACAACGTTTAGCGATTGCCCGAGCTTTTTTAAAAAACGCTGATATTCTTATCCTCGATGACTCATTAAGTGCTGTTGATGGTAATACAGAAGCAAAAATCATTAAAAATATTATTCAAACTCGGAAAGAAATGACTAATATTATTATTTGTCACCGCCTTTCAGCCGTAAAGCATGCGGATAAGATTATTGTTTTAAATCAAGGTAAAATTGTTGAGACGGGAACGCATCAGGAATTAATGGCTTTAAAAGGCTGGTATTATGAACAATATAACGAGCAGTTGATCGAGAGCGAGGATGATACTAATGAAAATCATTAATGGCTACAAATCCTATTCGCTTCGGGAAATTTATGGTAGAATCTTAAAATATGCCTGGCGTAGTAAATGGATTTTATTACTTTCAATAGTTCTTACGTTTGCTGTTTTATATTTAAGTAACTTATTACCAATGATTACTGGTGCTTTAATTGATGATTATATTAAAAATTTAGTCGGTCATAGTGTTGCGGAAAGAATCCAAGGTTTAAATCAGACAATTATTCTTTATGGAATTATCTTTTTAATTGTAGTAATTATGCGCTACATCTTAAACTATATTTTTACCTGGGCAGCTATGATTTTAGAGCGTGATATTCGTTTGGATGCTTTAAAGAAATTAAACGATCTGCCTGTTTCTTATTACGATTCAGAACCAGATGGTAAAATTGTTACGCGAATCAATAATGATGTCGGTGGCTTACGGTCTTTATATCAGGTTTTTTTAAGTGTCGTGCAAAGTTTAATCAATATTGTTATGGTTTATGGTTTCTTATTTGTTCTTGATAGAAATCTCGCGTTGTATAGTTTAGGAATATTTCCTTTTGTTATTTTATGGATTACCTTCTTTAGGAAAAAAATCTTTAAGTTTAATACCGCAATCCGTGAACTTTCCTCAAAGATTAATGCCAAGATTAATGAACTGGTGACTGGGGTGCCAGTTATCCAAGTCTTTAGTCAAGAAGAAGAAATGATGGCAGACTACAATGACTTAGTCCGTAAAATGAACGATCAACAAAATAAGCTTAATGTTACGAGCACGCTTTTTGGCTGGGAATTATTATTAGTCATCAGAAGAATCGCTACAGCTGGAATTATTGCATATTTTGGATTTCGTTATTTTAGTTATCCGGAGTTGATTACAGTTGGACTAGTTTTTACTTTCTTACAATTGATAGATCGTCTTGTTGAGCCGATAAACGCAATCTTTAATAATCTTAATGCCTTAGAAGACTCTAAAGTGGCCGCAAACCGAATTTTTGCCTATATGGATGAGGAAAATGACAGTAATCTTTACGGAGGCAAGGAATGCCTTAGCTTAAATGGTGATATTAATTTTAATAATATTACTTTTGCATATATCCCGGGCATTAATGTTTTAAAGAATGTTAACTTAAATGTTAAAGAAGGACAATCAGTTGGTATTGTTGGTCATACGGGTTCCGGAAAAAGTAGTCTGATGAATCTCTTATGTCGCTTTTATGATTATCAGGAAGGCGAAATAATGATTGGTAAAGATAAAATTGATGAATTTCAGAAACGATCTTTCCGCCAACATGTTGGAATTATCCTGCAGACACCGATTCTTTTTTCCGGAACAATCAAATCCAATGTGACGATGGAAGATGATAGTGTGCCTGATGAAAGGATAATTGAAGTTTTAAAGGCGATTGGTGCTGATTATATTATAAAGAAGTATCCTGAAGGATTAAACGCCCCGATTAATTTCAAAGGTGATAATCTTTCTGTTGGTGAAAAACAATTAATCTCATTTGCCAGAATTTTAATTAAGGATCCGAAAATTCTGATTCTTGATGAAGCAACCGCCAATATTGATACAGAAACAGAAATAAAAATCAAGGAAGCAATGCATGTTATTACAGCTAAAAGAACAACATTTATCATTGCTCACCGTTTATCAACAATCAAAGCCTGTGATAAGATTATTGTCTTAGATAAAGGCTCTTTAATCGGGGAAGGCAGCCATGCCTCGTTATACCAGACATGTGCTCCATATAGAGATATGTATGACGCCCAATATGAAAATCAGTTAGAGGAATAAGGAGAGACTTTTATGGATCTAAAACCAATACTGCTGAAAGCTGAAAGTGATTTTAATAATGCAGTTTCAGCTTTAAATATTAATGAAGTCAAAGCTAAGTATCTAGGTAAGAAAAGCTTTTTAGGCGAATTAATGCAAAAAATGAAAGACTTTACGCCAGAAGAGCGTAAGGAATACGGAAAATTAGCGAATGATTTCAAAGTTGCATTGGAAGTATTATACGAAAAAGCTCTTAAACGCGTTAATGATATGGAAATTGAAAAAAGGCTTACAGAAAATAAATTAGATATCACTTTACCTGGACTAAATTTCAATCAGGGAACAATCCATCCTTTGACAAAAATAACTCGTGAGATTGAAGATTTATTTTTAGCATTAGGTTATGAAATCAAAGAAGGACCAGAAGTAGAAATTGACGAATATAACTTTGAAAAATTAAATTTACCTAAAAATCATCCGGCCCGTGATATGCACGATAGCTTTTATATTGATGCTCATCGTTTATTAAGGACCCATACCTCACCTGTTCAGGTAAGGACAATGTTAGAGAGTCAGTCTAATGAATTAAAAATTATTTGTCCTGGTAAAACTTATCGCCGCGATCTTGATGATGCTACTCACAGCCATCAATTTATGCAAATAGAAGGTTTAGTCATTGGACCAAATATCAATATGGCTAACTTAAAAGGAACTTTAGACTTATTAGCCAAAACAATCTTTGGTCAGGATCGGGAAATAAGATTAAGGCCATCTTATTTTCCTTTTACGGAACCTTCAGTTGAGCTTGATGTTAGTTGTCAATGTCAGAAACAAGGTTGTCCTATTTGTAAATACACTGGTTTCATTGAGATTTTAGGAGCTGGTATTGTCAATAAAAAAGTTTTTGCGATGTGTGGACTTGATCCAGAAAAAGTTCAAGGTTTCGCTTTTGGTTTAGGTGTTGAAAGAATAGCGATGCTTAAATATAAAATGAATAATTTAAGACATTTTTATACAAATGACTTACGATTTTTAAAACAGTTTAAGGGAGGTCTTTAAAATGCGTTTTTCTTTGAATATGCTAAAAACTTACCTTAAACTAGATAAAATTACTTTTGAGGAATTGTTAGCTAAGATTTCCTTGCAAATGATCGAAATTGAAGGTTCACATAAGCTTTCTGAGGCGACAGGTTTAGTTATCGGAAAAGTTCTGAAAGTGGAAAAGCATCAAAATAGCGATCATTTAAATGTTTGTCAAGTTGATGTTAAAAGTAAAGTATTACAAATTGTTTGTGGTGCTTCTAATGTCAGAAGTGGTATGTATGTTATTACGGCTTTAGAAAATGCTAAATTACCTAATGGTATGGTCATCAAACATACTTCAATAAGAGGTGTAGAATCTTTTGGTATGTTATGTTCTTATCAGGAAATTGGCATTGATGAAAAATTTATCGATGAGAAATCAAAAACAGGAATTGCGGATTTAAAAGAATTACCGTTAGGTTCTGATGCGATTGCGGCCTTAGATTTAAATGATTATTCTATTGAATTAGGCCTTACTCCTAACAGAAGTGATTTGATGTCAGTTTTAGGTATTGCTTATGACTTAGGAGCTATTTTAAATCAGAAGATTAAATTAAGACCACTATCTTTAAAAGAAAGCACTGTTAAAAATAATTATACTATTAAAATTACTAGTGATAAATGTCTGAATTATGCCTGTAGAGTAATTAAAGGCATTACTGTAACTGAATCGCCGGCTTGGCTTAAAAGCCGTCTGATGGCCTCAGGAATCCGCTCAATCAATAATATTGTTGATGCGACTAACTATATGATGATTGAATATGGTCAGCCTTTTCATGCTTTTGATTCAGATTTGTTTGCGAGCAAGGAAATATTAATCCGCCAAGCTCAAAAAGCAGAAAAAGTTATTACCTTAGATGGTAATGAAAGAGCACTTTTGGAAACAGATTTAGTTATTACTAATGGTAAAGAAATTAAGGCGCTTGCGGGAGTGATGGGTTCACTTAATTCTGGAGTTCATGAAGGTACAACAAGTATTATTCTAGAATCAGCGGTTTTCGATTCGGAAACAATCAGAAAGACTTCCAGACGCTTGAATTTGATTTCAGATTCTTCGTTACGCTTTGAAAGAGGTGTTGATCAGAATTTTAGTAAACAAGCTCTTGATTATTTAGCAGAATTAATTAAAATGCTTTCGCCAGAGGCAGAAATCTTAAGTGGCATTCAAGAACTTGAAGCTGTAAAAAAAGAAAAAGCAAAGATTAAGATCGCACTTAAAGAAATCAATAAAGCCTTAGGGACTGAATTAAAAAGAAACATAGTAGCTTCGATTTTAAAGCGTCTGGCCTTTGAAAATGAATTTGAAAAAGGTTTTTTCCGGATAACTGTTCCAACAAGACGGGGAGATATTACTAACGGGCAGGATATCATTGAAGAAATTGCCAGAATCTATGATTATCAGAATATTAAAATGATTTTGCCAAGTTTTGCTAGCGGTAGTGGTCTTAGTGCCAAACAATATTTTATCCGTCGCACTGAAGACTTTTTAGCTGCTAATGGACTTAATCAAGTCTATACACATACGTTAATCGAAGAAAAAGATTTTGAAGCATTTTTGTTTTCTGATGAAGAGCCATTAAAACTTGTGATGCCACTTTCTGCGGAAAGAACAACATTAAGAATGAGCATTCTTCATGGTTTACATGACGTTTTAAAATATAATAGTTCCCGGATTAATGATTGTGTTAATATTTTTGAGATCAGTAAACTTTATGCTAAAGACAAAGAGGAATTGCGTTTAGCCTTTCTTTTGGAAGGGGAGTTACATGCCTCCAAATTTCAGCAGATAAGCTTAAAAGCGGATTTTTTTCTTGGTAAAGGTTTACTAGAAAGTTTATTTCGTAATTTTGGCTTGGTTTTTGAATATCGGCCATATAGTAAAACAAATAAAAACATTCACCCTTTTAGATCTGCTGAAATCTATTTAGATAATCAGTTTATCGGACTCATAGGTGAACTTCATCCAGCTTTTCTTCAGGAAAATAATCTTAAAGAACATATTTTTATGGAAATAAATTTAGATATTGTTTTTGAAAAACTCGATAATAAAGTAATTTTTCAGGCGATAAATAAATTTCCGCGAATAATCAGGGATTTATCTTTAGTTGTGCCAAAGAAAACATCAGCTCAGGAAATTATCGAAGTCATAAAAAGAATTGGTAAGCAGTATATTACAGAGGTATCTGTTTTTGATCAATTCCTTAATCTTTCAGAAACTACAAAATCATTAACTTTTAAACTGATTTTTGAAGATTTTAATGAAACTTTAAAATCAGAAATTGTTGATAATTTGATTCAGGAGCTTTTAAAAGCACTTAATAACTTAAACATCAGTTTAAGACAGTAAACATCTTAAATATTAGTGCATAATAATAAATGATAAGTAATGTCTAGGACTAACAAGCACTTTTTAAATAAAGTGCTTGACTTCATTTGAAAATTGCAGTATAATGGAAACAAAATTTGAAGATATCGGTAGGTGAGGCTACTGAAAGGATATGGGCTACTGCCGCAAAATAGTGGAGACACTATGCGCTGGTTAACAGGCTAAGTCGAAAACAAGGCTTAACCTAATGTAGTTACACGCCTTTCAAAGCTAAAGCTCAAACGATTGGCTACAGGAATTTTGTTTGTTTTCCTTGTCATTTGTTTGACGAGGTTTTTATTTTTTAAAGGAGTGTGAAAAAAGAGTTGATGTTTATATAAAGGATATAAAAGTTAGGCTTTATGTCAATCAAAATTGAGGAGAGGATATTATGAAATTTGAAACACTAAATTTAATTAAAGAGGTATTGGCTTATTTAGAAGTCAATAATATGGATGCTTTAAAAAAACTATTAAATCAAACAGAAGATGTAATTATCTTAGATTTAATAATGGAATTGGCTTCTGATAAACAAGTAATAGTTTTCAGGCTTTTGTCTAAGGAAAAATCATTACTTGTTTTTGAGCAGTTAAACCTTGATTTCCAAACTAGGCTTTTTAAGGCTTTTACTGATGAAAAAGCTAAAGAAATAATCGAAAAACTAGCACCTGATGACAGAGTAAGATTGTTAGATGAGTTGCCAGCAGCCGTAGCTAAAAAACTGATTTCTACTTTATCATCAGAAGAGAGAGAAACAACTAATCTTTTAATGGGCTATGAGCCGCAAACCGCAGGTCGGATTATGACGCCTGATTATATTCGTTTAGAAAGAAGTATGACTGTAACTGAGGCTTTGGAAAAAGTAAAGAAATATGCTAAAATAAAAGAAATTATTTATACTTTATATGTTACTGATGAAGCAAGAAGTTTTGAAGGCGTATTATCCCTTAGAGAATTATTAGTTGCGGAGAGTAATGAAAAAATTGAAAGCATTATGAAATTTGAAACAATAAAAGTTTCGATTAATACTGATCAGGAAGAAGTTGCCAGAACAATAAAAAAATATGGCTTATTAGCAATTCCAGTCGTTGATAAAGAAAATCGGCTTGTTGGGGTTGTTTCAGTTGATGATGCGATGCATATCTTGGAATTAGAGGCCACTGAGGATTTATTCAAAAAAGCAGGAATGACGCCAGGTGAAAATGGACGAAGTGAAACAATGATAAAAGGCTCAGTTTTTGCGGTCTGGAAGGTAAGGCTTCCATTTTTATTACTTACTTTAATTGGCGGCTTATTAGCAGGTGCTGTTATTGGCGGTTTTGAAGAGGTTATTGGTTATATAACAGCGGCGGCTATTTTTATTCCGGTTGTTATGGACATGGGGGGAAATGTTGGCGTACAGTCATCAACAATCTTTTTAAGAGGAGCTTTACTTGGTCATATTGATGAGAAAAAGATTAAGATGCATTTACTTAGAGAAACTTTTTTAGGCTTTACAATGGGCCTTGTAGTTGCGACTGTTTGTGGATTTGTGGCTTTTATCTGGCAAGCATTTTGGGGAATCGGTGTCGCTGATGGCGCATTATTAGGTCTTGCGGTTGGTCTTTCTATTGCGATTGTTATGACATTTGCTTCGTTTATTGGTTTTTTAGTTCCTTATATCTTACTTAAGCTTAATGTCGATCAGGCAGCCGCCACCGACCCAATCATTACATCGATAAAAGATATCGTTGGTCTTATTATCTATTTTATCTTTGTTGTTACTTTATTAGGTCATTTACTATGAGAATATACAAGAAAAAATTAATCGTAATAACCTCGCTATTATTAGCTTTTACGATTGTGACAATAATTGTTTTAAGTGGTATTTTTGAAACTTGGGAATTTAATGTTGGCGATGATATAAATTATTTTATTGACAATCAAATAACTTTTATATTTATGCGGATAATAACATTTGCGGGCGACTTTTTTGTTTTGTTAGGCGCAGTCTTATTATTATTTATTATTCCTAAAACCAGAAAAAAAATTGGCTTGCCTTTAGGTTTTGCTTTATTAGCTAGTGCCGCAACTAATCAGATTTTAAAGAATATTTTCAGAAGAGAACGGCATCCGGGTTTTAATTTAATAGAAACATCGGGTTTTAGTTTTCCAAGTGGTCATACGCAAAACAGCACAGTTTTTTTTGTGATGTTAATCCTTTTACTTTTTTATGCTTTTGGTATTCGTAAAAAAATAATTTTTATTGCAATCGCAACTATTCCCTTTATCGTAGGCATTTCAAGAATATATCTTGGTGCCCATTATCTTGGTGATATTATTGCTAGCTTTCTAATTGGACCAGCCATAGCCTTAACAGCATTTATTATTTGGGATTTATTAAGAGAAAAGTCTAAGGGCACAAAACTTCATCAAAGATTATTTGTTGATAAAACAAAATATAAAAATATAAAACGCCATCGTTAGGATGACGTTTATTTTTTTAAAATTATCTAGTGATAAATGAAGTTATTTCAGGATTATTAACTAAAAACCAAAGAGCAAAGAAGGCAATACCATTATTAATAGTATGTAAAAAGATTGCTGCATAAATATTTTTTTTAAAGTGCACGTAAATCCATCCAAAAATCAGACCCATCAATAAATAAGGAAAGACATGAATAAAATCACCAGTCATAACAACATGTAACATTCCAAATAAGAAAGCTGAAACTAAGATGGCTAGGATATCGTGAGGAATAAAATGAAAGATAATTTTTCTAAAAACAATCTCTTCTAAGATTGGCGCAAGAATTACAACAAAAATGAAAAAAGGAACTACGTAACCGGCATTAAACATTTCTTCTAAGGCAAGTTGATTATCAGCGGTTGTGCCATCAAGAACAAAATGGCTATAAAGGGCATTAATAAGTAAATATGCGACATAAAGAGCTCCAGCTATTGTAAGATAATAAAATATATTATGGCGTTTAAAGAAATCTTTAAGTTCATAAACCAAGCTTCGCCGAAATAATAAAACAAGACCGACAGTAACAATTAAGGCATAAAAAAGATTTGTATAAACGTTAACAAAAGGTGAATCCATTATTAAATTTATAATGGCTTCACTAGAGGAATCAGCTGGAACCTCAAGTCTTCCCGTTCCAATCGCAATGCCACCAACGATTCCTAAAACAATTAATGCCCCAAAAACCATCATAAAGAGATAGAAGCCTAAGCCAAAAATGTAAACTGAGCGACTTTCATCAATAGGCTGATCTGGTGGATTATCCTCTGAAAAAGCGGGATTTATTATTTCTGTCTGCGCATTTAAAGGTCTATATGAAACATACCTGCCGCAAAATGAGCAAGTTGTTTGATAGACATTTTTATCAACTGTAAGTTCAGTTCCGCAAAAGTCACAATGTATAGTTTTTGTATCCATTAGAAATTACCTCCGATTATATATAAATATTATTACACATTAATCGCTTTCTGTCAATAAAATTATGCGATTTGCTGAAAATGTTGCAGCTGCTTATATTTCGCTAAAATTCGGTATAATATTGCTAAAATAGCTAACAACTGTTATCAAAAAATAGGAATAAATGGAAAATGATGTCAGCATGCATTTTTTGACGGTCAATTTAGAGCTGGAAAGCGTTTTACTTGTGCTATAATTTTTTCGTGAAGGAGCAAGGAGAGAATGGGATTAAACGTTAATCTTTATATTAAAAAGCAAATCTTGTTTATTAAATTAAAAGGCGAGATGGACCAATTGACTTCAGATGAACTGCGATTACGCTTAAATGAAATAATTGTTAAGTATAATATCAGAAATTTAGTTTTCAATATGAAAGAAGTTACTTTTATTGATAGCTCAGGTATCGGAATTATTATAGGGCGTTATAATCAATTAAAACTTACTGGTGGTAAAATATATCTTTGCGAGCTTAATGAAACAATTGAACGGATTATTCTGTTATCTGGTTTAAACCGGATTTGTACTATTAAAGAAACAGAAGAAGCTGTAAGATGGAATTTGGAGATGGCATAATGAATAGTGTAAAATTAGAATTTGTCTCAAATCTGGAAAATATTAGTTTTGCAAGAAGTGCAGGAGCAGCATTTTTACATCAACTAAACCCAACAATTTCTTTTATACAAGAAATCAAAACCGTTATCAGTGAGGCAGTCACAAATGCAATTATTCACGGCTATCAGAGCGAGGCCGATAAAATCGTCACAATGGAATTAAAATATGATGATTTATATCTTTATATTGAAATAAAAGATCAAGGCGTTGGTATTCCAAATTTAGAGGAAGCTAAAATGCCTTTATATACTACAAGAGCTAATGACGAAAGAAGTGGTTTAGGATTTACGATCATGGAAGTTTTTTCTGATCTTTTTGACTGCGAAACTGAAGTAGGTATCGGAACAACAATCAGACTTCAAAAAAAGTTGCCAATCGATGCAGAAGAATCAGAAGTTGCCTGATTCATTGTTTCTTGAGAATCTTAATTTAGTAAAAATGCTAGTTAATCGCCTTTGTTTTGAAAGCTATCTGAAAGAGGACTTACTTCAGGCTGGTTATATGGCATTACATGAAGCGGTAAAAAAATATAACAAAGAAAGTAAATTTGCTTTTTCTACTCTTGCGGTTAAATATATAATCGGTGGCATTTATCAAGAACTGCGAAGCCAAAAAACAATTAGAGTGCCGAGAACAAAAGCTAAGGAAAAACACTATTTCTTGCCAATTTCTTTCTCACTCGATGAAACAATTGATTCAAAAAAAGAAATTAGTGAATCAGTGATAAAATCAGATGAAAATCGTTTTGAGAATCTGATAAGTAATCTGTCTAGTCTCGAAAAATTTGTCCTGCGTGGCAAATTTGTTTTTAATCATACAGAGGATTACCTAGCTTTAAAATTAAAATTAAGTCAAGCGCGAATTAATCAGCTATATAAAAAAGCAATTTTGACACTTAGAGAAAGACAATAAACGCCTTAGTTGGCGTTTATTTTGTTTTGTTTTGCCTGATAAAGACAAAATATCAGTTTTTATGCTTATATTAGTAATAAAAAGACTACAAAAAGCTTGTATAATTTTGCTAAAATGCACAATCCTAAAAGAGTATAAAGGGTATTATCCAAAAGAAAGGGCAGAATATATGAACACAAAAAAACGAACGGCACTATTTTTTTTATTAATAATTAGTATAACTTCACTTTCAGCTTGCGATGTTGATACTGGAGAAGGTGCGTGGGATCGCTTTATTTACTATTTGCGTAGTGAATGGGCTTGGTGGGACATCCTTTTAGCAATATTATTAATATTGTTAGTTTTATTTACAATTTTATTGATTGACGCAATATTTCGTAAGGGTCCAAGAAAAAAATATCTATATTATGATGAAAATAGTGCGGAAAATAAATTAGAAGATGCGGTAAATAAAGTAACTGAGAAAATGGTTCTTGAAAGTCAGCTACAAATGGATAATTTTTATAAGGATATAAGGATTCCGTTATTAGTCACTAAAAACTACGCAATTAATGATATTGATGCTTACTTAATGCTAAAAAATGATATTATCAAAAAGCAAGCTACTGGTAAAAAGCCAACAAGCTATAAAATCGGCGGAAAATCTTTTGCGCTTTTAAATGATCTTGGTAATGGACAGTATAAACTTACAATAAAATGTGGACCAGCTTATGGCACCAAACTAATGGAATATTTTAAAGATACGATATCGCCATCTTTATTTCCTTACGGTTTTCTTTGGTTTTCTATTGCCAATGAAAAGAAGAGTTTATCATTTGAATTAATTAAATTGCTGATTGATATTTCTTATGCGATTGCTAAGATCGGATATTAAAGAATAAATATAATAAATTAAAGTCGCTTTTTATTACTAGAAGCGGCTTTTTTGTTTTTTCAGGAAAACCATATTTGCATTTTAAGGCAGTAAATAAATTCTAACAGTCCATTTTATCAGTAGTTTATTTCTTGATAGAATTTTCCAAAACTTTATGATGTATATTTTGTGGAATTTTGCCACATTCTTTATATAATTTCTGAAACAATCAAAAAATACAGTCGGTGAGCATATGCAAAATAAACGTCAGAAACTTTATGAACAGATTGTTACGGAGTATAAATATCCGACCAAAAGTCTACAAAACATTATTAGGAGTTTTATTTATGGCGGAATTATCTGTCTTTTTGGTCAAGGATTATTGTTTGCTTTAGAAAAATTTGGTTTTGAAGGCAAAGAATCATCTTTAATAATGAGCTTAATTCTAATTTTTATAGCCTCACTTATGACTGGCTTTGGTATTTATGATATGTTAGGAAAAGAAGCTCATTCGGGAACTTTGATTCCAATAACAGGCTTTGCAAATGCCATGACCTCTTCAGCAATTGATTTTAGAGGTGAAGGTTATTTGATTGGCGTAAGTGCCAATATCTTTAAATTAGCCGGTGTCGTAATTGTTGTTTCAATTGTATCTGGATTTATTGTCGCTCTTATCAGATGGCTTGGAGGTATTTAAATGAAAAAGGGTAAAAGTAGTATGGCATTTGCCAATGTTTATTTTATTGATGGTTATACAATTGCTGGTAAAACCGAAAAAGAAGGTCCAATCGGTAATTATTTTGACAAAACAATAGATGACTATTATTATGGAACTAAATCATTTGAGAAGTGTGAGCAGAAAATGATGACAGAGGCTATTGAAGGAGTTATAAACAGAAACCAAGAAACAGCTCCGGAATTTTTAATTGCTGGCGATTTAATTGATCATAATGGGATATCTAATTATGTTGCTAAAAAATTTGACATTCCGCTTTTAGGAATTTATTCAGCCTGTGCATCAAGCGTTTATAGTATGATAATCAGCGCAAATTTCATTGATGCAGGCAATGCAGAAACAGTCGTCTGCGCTGTATCTAGTCATAACTGCACTAGTGAAAGAGTTTTTCGCTATCCAGTTGAATATGGCTTTCCCAAAGCAGATTGCTCAACATTTACAGTCACAGCTGGAGCAGCAGCACTTATTTCATCTAAAAAATCAAACATTAGAGTTACAAGAGCGACTGTTGGAAAAGTAATTGATCCAAAAACAATGAATCCAAACGATTTAGGTCGCAGTATGGCGCCAGCGGCTTTAGATACTTTTTTTTGTCATATGGAAGATTTTAATTTAGATGATGATTATTATGATTTAGTAGTTACAGGCGATCTTTCGGAAATTGGTTCAGAAATCTTTAAGTTAGGCTTAAAACATGAAGGTAGGAAACTTCGAGAATATAATGATTGTGGTTTGATTGTTTATGATACAAAGAAACAAGCGGTTAAACGTGGAGGTTCAGGTTGTGGCTGTTGTGGAGTTGTTGCATTTTCTTACTTGATAAAAAAGTTATTAGAAAAAAAATACAAAAAAATACTAGTAATAGCGACAGGAGCACTTCTAAATAAAGGGATGACTAATCAGAAAGAAACAATTCCCTCTGTTGCTCATGCGGTTGCTTTGGAGGTTGAATTATGATTTTTCTATATGCTTTTTTAGTTGGTGGCCTAATTTGTGCGATCGCCCAAGTCTTGATAGAATACGCTAAAATGACACCAGCTCATGTTACATCGCTTTTTGTTGCGGTAGGGGCAGGACTGGAACTTTTTGATACTTATGACCGCTTAGGAGAATGGTTTGGGGCAGGAGTATTTGTGCCTATAACTAATTTCGGTCATCTTGTAGCGCATGGAGCTACGGAAGGCGCCCGTGAAAGTGGACTCCTGGGGCTTCTTAACGGATTGTTTGTAAAAACCTCTGCCGGAGTTGCTTTTGCAATTATAATGGCAGTTGTAATAAGTTTATTCTTTAAACCGAAAGGATGAGTAAGATGGAATTTTCTACTGAATTTGATATAAATGTCACAAACTTTAAAAAAAGACTTAATTTTGAACGTTCATTTGATGTTAATATCAAGGAATATGTAATAAATGAAAAAAGGATAATGGTCGTTTTCTTAGGCGGACTTAATGCTAGTGGCAGTGTAATTGATGTTGTGAGTGCAATGCTTCATAGTAAGATTGAAGAGGTCACGATTGATTCATTAATGAATGTAATTTCTAATCAGCAGACTACCATCGAAACAGATGCCAATAAGTTTGCGGATATGATTCTTTCAGGGGTAATTGGAATATTAGTTGAAGACAGCGATAAAGGAATTCTTTTAGACATGCGTAGTTTTCCTGGAAGACAACCACAAGAACCAGACAATGAAAAAGTTGTGCGTGGTTCTAGAGATGGCTTTGTGGAGAATATTGCTTTAAATGTTGCTTTAGTTAGAAGAAGAATAAAAACCGGACTTTTAATTAATGAAATTCATCAAGTCGGTAGTGAATCAAAGACCGATGTCGTAATTAGCTACATGGATGGGATTGCGGATGAAAATATTGTAAAAAATATTCGTGACAAAATAGATACTATTAAAACTAAGGAATTAACAATGTGTGATAAAGCTCTTGATGAATTATTAGTAAAAAAACCATTTAATCCTTATCCATTAGTCCGCTATACGGAAAGACCAGATGTAGTCGCAACTCATTTATATCAAGGTCAAGTCGCAATTTTTGTTGATAATTCTCCGAGTGTTATCTTAGCCCCAACAACTTTTTTTGAACATCTGCAACATGTTGAAGAATATAGGCAGACGCCTGTTGTCGGAACATTTTTACGCTTTGTCAGGGTTTTTGGAATTATGTTATCACTATTTTTAATTCCAGCCTGGATGGTTCTGATAAATAAGCCAGAAATGGTTCCGGATTTCTTGCAGTTTTTGTTACCTGATGATATTGGTGGTATTCCCTTACTTATGCAAATCCTGATGGCAGAAATTGGTATCGAATTTTTACGTCTTGCGGCTATTCATACGCCAAATGCGATTTCTTCAGCAATGGGTGTTATAGCGGGACTACTAGTCGGTGAAATTGCGATTAAAGTCGGACTATTTGTGCCAGATGTTGTTTTATATGTTGCGGTCTCGCAAATGGGAAGTTATGTAACGCCATCTTATGAATTAGCCCTTGCTAATAAGATAAGTAAACTTTTCTTTATTGTTGCGGCATATTTCTTTGGACTATATGGGCTTATCTTTACGGTATTACTTTGGTTGATTTATTTGTGTTCATTAAAAAGTTTTGGCAAACATTATTTTTCACCATTATTTCCGCTTAATATCCGAAGATTAATCAGATGTATCATTCGTTTTCCTAAAAAATAAAAAAATATAATCGACAAAATTTAATCTTCTGCAGAAGATTTTTTTGTTTTTACAAAATTATGGAGAAGAATTTTGGCACTGTCGAACTTTGTCGGTCGCTTTTGCTCGCTTTCTGTTGGAAAATATCGTATAATGTAAGCGATTGCAATTGTGATCCAATTCTAAAAAGTCTTGAGGAGAAAAATAAAAAATTATAAAAAGGAGATAAGAAATGAAATTAATTGCAAAATGTTTAATTGGTGTTTTAGCTTTACTTGTTTCATCAGCATTGCTTCTAAGAGGTGGTAATGAAGTTGAAGCGCAAACGGAAGTGTTTACTGGCTGGCAAGTTACAGCTAATGGTGTCAACTATGAGTTATATAATGTTGGCTCGACAACTGTCTTTAGAAGTAATGGTGTAATAGTTTCGCATAATAGTATTACTATAGTAGCGCCTTTTTTTGATGTTACATACATTGATACAGGTGAGCATGGAACCTTAACACCTGTCGGAAGAATTGATATTTTTGCGACTGCTCTTTCACCAGAGGGCGTAATTCCAGTTCTTTTTAATCAAAGAGTATTACCAGGTGAAACAGTTAGAGTCAACAGAGGTGGAAATTTAAGCTTTACAGCGTTAACAGAATTATCTTGGAATGGAATAGTAATGGGGAGTCATCCTGGAATGAATGTTAGAGCTGGGGTTACTCTTGACCGTGGTTTTGTGCACTTTGACGCTACGATTTCTAATTTTGGAATTACATCTGGCATCGTCCAATTAATGGTTGTTACTGACTTTACTTGGGAAACAATTGCTTCGGTTTATACTGTAACTTATTTCCGTTTCAATGAAGTCACAGGCGATTATTCATCAGGAGATATCACATGGTTTCATTCATATTGGTTCACAGAGCGTGGATTTTATCAAGTAACTGTAACAAGAAATTCTACAAGTGAAGTACTAGGTGTTTTCTCGTTTGGAATTTGGTAATTAATAAGTAACGTAAATAAGCACAATGTAGTCTTTTAACCTCCTCAAGTTTAACAAAAGCGAAAATAAATTTTCATTAAGGGGCTGTAATCCAAACAGACTCAAATAAATAAAAAATGCGAGACTCCATCACGGGAAATTCTCGCATTTTTTTAGTATAATATTCTTATCAATTTACTAAATTATACATGTGTTTTTTATTGAATAGCTAACTCTATTTTCATCTTATAACAATATTTATAATTTATATTTGTATATTTACACACACATGCAAGAATTTTGCTCAAATTAAAGTTCAAAATCACAGTTTTATTTGCTTTATCTAGAACGTTTTCTAAAAGGAAAAAAAGTTTAAAATAATCCTTGTTTTTACTAGCTTTTAGTGCTATAATAACCTCATATTCTTAACAAGAATCGAGGTGAAAAAATGAGTTTCCTAACAATGAAATATAACCTAAAACTATCTAAGGAAGAAACACTATTACTTAAATTTCTCTGTTACATCTCTAAAAATATCTATAACAGTTCTTTATATGAACTAAGACAACAATTCTTCAAAAAACAAGAATATCTTTCTTCATATTTCGAATTAAACAGTATTTTGAAAGCAAACGAAAACTTCCATATCTTAAATACCTACATGTCTATGTGCACCATTAGAAACGCCCACACCAATATGATGAAGTTTAAAAGAGGAAAAGGCGACTTACCAAAGTACTTAGATAAAAAAGGTTATTATCCTTTAATAACTGATCAAATCAGAATAATATCGCTTAAAGATAAAAAGTACATTAAACTGCCTCTCTCTAATATCGTAAGAACTGGTAAAGTCTTTAAGGAAGAATTTCTGGATAAGACAATCAAAGATTATCTGAAGATGAAAAGAATCAGTTCTATCAAAATAATGATCCCAAAAGAACTTCATGATAAAGAAATCAAACAGATCAGGATTGTGCCGGAATATAAAGCTAATTACTTTACAGTTAATATCAGTTATATCGATAATTATGTTTCTGAGTATAGAGGTAATAAAACAATGGCGATTGACTTAGGAGTTAATAACCTAGCAGCTATTACTACAAGTGATAATGAAGCCTTTCTGATTGATGGTAGAAAAGCGAAAAGCATTAACCAGCTTTATAATAAAAAATTAGCTAATTTTAACTCTAAGAAGAAAGCAAAGACACCTTTAACTAAAAGACAATTAAGAACCTTAAGAAAAAGAAACTTAAGGATTGAGGACTTCTTTAATAAAGCAACCAGACAGATAATTGATTTAGCGATGAAGAAAGAAATTGGTGAAATCATTATCGGTTATAATAAAGGACTAAAAACTCATGGAATCAAGAATGATGAATTGACTAATAAACAGAAAGCTGTCA
>WRBM01000026.1 GCA_009784525.1 Erysipelotrichales bacterium
CAGTTTTCAAAGACCTTTTGCGCTTGCTTTGTTTTTTAGCGCTCAACTATTTTATCACTTTCGTTTTAACTTGTCAACTTTTTTTTTACTTTTTTTATTTTTTTGTTCGTTTTTTGGCTTTTTCTTCCTCAAAAACCGCCAAAAAGACTTTCAATAACTAAAAAAATCGTAAAATATCCCTAAAAGTAATAAAAACCATAAAAGCCATAAGTAAATAAAACACAATGCTATGAATCCTGTCCTCAAGTTTACCTTTTACCTTTTTTCCTGTCGTCGCCTCAATCCCTAAAAATAATAAACGACCACCATCAAAGGCCGGAATCGGCAATAAATTAAGGAATCCTACATTAAGGCTTAAAAAGGCTGTAAAACGAACGGTCTGCCAAAAACCTTGATTAACATGAACCCTAGTCATAACATAAATACCAACTGGTCCTGATAAATCGCCAACACTTACTTGCTCATTTGAACCAAAAACTAAACGCAAAGTCCGAAGCATTTGTCTAGTCGAATCAAAGATGCCTCTGAAACCAGCAGTTACCGTCGATGCGAAACAAAAACGATAAACAGGTGAAAGACCTAGATTTGAATCAATCTTCCTAATTGACTGATTATTAAGAACCTCATCACCAAAAGTTTCCACTGTAAATTCCTGACCATCATCCATAATTAAAGTAACTTGCATAACATCAAAATCTGAAAAATATTTAGCTAATGTCGCAAAATTATCAATCGCAACAGTTTTAAGTTGATCATTTTCCAGAAATCTAATCGCTCTAACAATCATTCCTTTTTCAATGCCAACAGATTCGGCCCGGCCAACTACATCACCTAACTCGGCCTCTCTTGTATTTGTATAGGCGCTTCTTAGACCAATAGAATTAATAAAGATTGTATTATTTAAAGCAATAGTCCGTATAGAACCGTCACGTTGAAGGCGAATTGTAATTGTTTGTTGAAAGTTTAAACTCGCAACTATTTCATTCAAACTTAACCATGAATCAATTTCAAGCCAATTAGTCCCATTATGAACCGCTCTTACCTCATCGCCTGAAAAAACAAGTAAATGATTGCCATTTTGTTCAGAAACCCGAGCAATTCGTGTCGAGTCTAAGTTTGGAACGCCAATAAATAAGGTGTAAATCATAAATAAAACAAAAGCTAGCGCAAAATTCATAACTGGACCCATAACAATAGCCAGAAAACGGGCTCTTTTAGACTTTGCTTCAAAACTTCGATTAAATGGAGCTATCTGATAAGTTTCTTTCTTGTGGAAAATATAACTTGCCTTTGAATTAACTAAATAAGTTTTTGTTATATTGCCAAGCCTTAAAGTAATAGATAATTGTCTACTATTTTCGCCATGCAAATCAAAATCTTCAATAATCCCGCAAACTTGCACTGACTCCAATGGTTCAATTAAAATCTCCGTTACCAATCCGTCACTTAAAACAAGTCCGACCTCCTGACCAACTTTAAGCGTCTTATCAATTCCAGAAGCAACCGCCGCAAAACCGCCAAACGGCACAACTCTTACAGTATAAAGGGTTTCCCCTTTTCTTTTTTTATAAATAATTGGTCCCATACCAAGCGAAAACTCGTGACATAAAATTCCTGCTCTTTTAATAAACAGAAAATGGCCGATTTCATGAACCATAATAATCAGACCAAATATAAGTAAAAAAGCTAAAATGCTGATAATTGTCATCATCTCTTGTCGCCTCCGCTACAACAAATGATATGTATCAGCATTTCATTTATGAATTTATATTAAATTAGAAAAAACGGCCGATATCTCTGAAAGTTACGAAAATCATAAAGCCAATTAAAACGAAAAATACTATCATGTGTAATAAATTCTCAAAGTTCTTGTTTGGTTTTTTACCAGTTGCGGCTTCAACACCAAGAAAAACTAAACGACCACCATCTAAAGCCGGAATTGGCAATAAATTAATTATCCCAACGTTAACACTCATAAAAGCAGTAAAACGTAACGTATGCCAAAAACCTTGACTGACACTGCTTCTTATCATTACAAAAATGCCAACTGGACCAGATAAATCACCAACTGTAACTTGTTGATTACGGCCAAACACTAAACCAAGCGTTCTGAAAATTTGCCTTGCTGTATCAAAGATTCCCCGAAAACCAGCGGTTAAAGTCGCGGTTAAAGAAAATTGATAAGAAGGTGAAACCCCAATTCTAGAATCAATTTTTCGGATATCCTGATTATTTAAAACTTGATTGCCAAAAGTTTCAACCGTAAATCTTTGACCATCTTCCATAATAAAAGTAACTAACATAATATCAAATTTTTGAAACTCAAGAGCCAAACTTGTAAAGTTATCAATTGGCACCGTTATTAAATTACCATTATTTTGATATTCAATAGCCGACACAATCATACCAGCTCTGATTCCTGCTTGTTGGGCTCTGCCAAAAGCATGGCCAAGCTTGGCTTGGTTGCTATTTTGATAAGAACTTCCGATACCAACAGAATTAATAAATATTATATTATTCAAGATAACATCCACTACTTCACCATTTCGATTTACTTGCATATCAATATGTTGTTGTGTCGTAACAGTTCGCATAATATCAGTAAAATCTTGCCAGCTATTAACCTCTATTCCTTCAACGCTTTTAATCTCGTCATTTCTAAAGATAATATTATCGTTTCCACTTAAATCCGAAACTCTGGAAATTCTTGTTGAATCTAAATTTGGTACCCCGACAAAAAGAGTATAAATTGTAAATAATAAAAAGGCCAAAATAAAGTTCATGACAGGCCCCATAACAATTGCTAAAAAGCGATTAGTCTTTGATTTAGATTCAAAACAACGCCTATAAGGTGAAATCTGAATCGGATCTTTTTGACTAAAAATAAAACGGGCATTTTCTAAACACTCATAAGTAATAAGACCATTATCTGTTTTTAAGGTAATAAATAACTTGCCATCTTTTTGACCATAAAGATCAAAGTCATGAACTGTTCCGCTTATTTGCGCTTTTTTGCCATAAGATAAAATAATTTCCTCAATTAATCCGTCCTTTAAATTAAGGCCGATTTCCTGCCCAACCCTAATATATTCACCTAGGCCTTCACCTGCCATCGCCACAAAACCACCAAAAGGAACAGCTCTTATTGAATAGGTTGTTTCACCTTTTCGTTTTTTGTAGACAACCGGCCCCATGCCAAGCGCAAACTCATGACATAAAATACCAGCTCTTTTAGCAAAAAGAAAATGACCGACTTCGTGGAACATAATAATTAAACCTAAAATAAATAAAAACGCAAAAATGCTAATAATAGTTAGCACAATTATACCTCCCCGTACTTATTAATTATCTCCTGATAGTATTTATTATGCAAATTAAAAAGATAATTAAAATCCAGCTTCGTTTGAAATTCAGCTTCAAGAATAGCTTTTGAAACGATTTCCTCTATCTTTAAAAATGGAATTTTTCCTGCTAGAAAAAGCGCTACTGCCGCTTCATTTGCCGCATTTAAAATACAGGGAAGATTCCCACCTTTAATTCCCGCCTCATAACTTAATTTTAGTAAAGGAAAGCGTTCAAAATCCATCGCTTTAAAAGTTAAATTACCAATCTGACAAAGATCAAGTTCCGAATCTACAAAATCTAATCTTTTAGGATAACCTAGAGCATAACTGATTGGCATGCGCATATCGCTTGTGCCTAATTGTGCTTTTATTGAATTATCATTAAAAACAACCATCGAATGAATGATACTTTGATAATGAAGTACAGTTTCTATCTTTTGATAAGGAATTTGAAAAAGATGATGAGCTTCAATAACTTCCAAACCTTTATTCATCATTGTCGCGCTATCCACTGTAATCTTTTGTCCCATACTCCAATTTGGATGCGCTAAAACTTGTGAAACAGTAACAGCCTTTAAATCTTCTCTTTTTTTGTCGCGTAAAGAACCACCACTAGCAGTAATTAGCATTTTCTTAACATTAGTCGAATCTTCACCGACTAAACATTGAAAAATCGCAGAATGTTCGCTATCAATGGGAATTAACCGGACATTGTGCTTTTTTACTAAAGGCATTATTAATTCACCAGCAACAACTAATGTTTCTTTATTGGCTAGCAATATATCTTTTTTGGCTTTGATTGCCGCAACTGTCGGTAACATACCAGTAAATCCTGATAAGGCATTAACAAGCATTTGTGCCCCTTTAAAATCAAAACTAGCAAGTTCTTCCAGACAGTCTAAACAAATAAGCTCCGGAAATTTGTTTCTAATAATTTCCAGATGCTCGTTTTTTCTTACTACTACAGCCGTTGGTTTGAACTCGGTTATAATAGCTATGCTTTTTTCTAAGCTACTGCCTAAAGAAACACCCGCCAATGAAAATAAAGCTTTATTTATTCTTAAGACATCTAAAGTTTGACTACCAATTGAACCAGTCGCTCCAAGAAGAATAATTTTTTTAATCATATAATTAACATGTATCTAATAAAGGTAAAGACGATAACTAAAAACAATGAAACAAAAATAACTGAATCAAAGCGATCTAAGACACCACCATGACCAGGAAAAATCGTCCCAAAATCCTTAATATCGTAAGTTCTCTTTAATTTTGACGCAACTAAGTCGCCAATTTGGCCAATTACTGAAGCCGCAAAAGTTACAAAAACTATTATTACTAATTGTAATATTCTAGCTAACTCACCAAACTCGCCAAACTTTTCTGGATTTCCAAAAATAGTTCGAAAGCCATCTTCAAAAATAGACCCATAAAAATAAGCAAATATTGTCCCTAAAACAATCGCAAAAAAGGTTCCAGCAATTGCGCCTTCCCAGCTTTTCTTAGGACTGATATTAGGAGCCATTTTATGACGGCCGAATTTTACACCAAACAGATAAGCAAAAACATCAGTTGCTATCGGGATTAATAATGCAAAAATAATAAACTCTAAACCTTCTAAACGTAGAACCATTAAAGAAGCTATACCTAAGCCAACATAATTCATTGTCGTAAGCGAGTGTCCAACATCAGATCCTTCAAAATCCTGCTTAAAGACCATTAGCGTAAACAAGGTCAATAAACATCCCATAATAACTGCCGCAAATGCTCGGTTGGAAGCCCTGAAAATCATATCAAACATTAAATTTCGTTCTGAATCCGCAATCGAGATTGCCGAATAATAAATCATTAGTGTAAAAAAAATTGTCGCAACCCTAACTAGCAAGCCAATTGGTTTTTTCTTGGAAAACATATTTAACATTTCAATCGCCGCTAGAATGACAAATATTACACCAAGGACTTCAAATAAGGGAAATAACTGATTGAAAACAAGAATTGGAACTAAAATAAGTGCCAGAATAATGCCTGTTAAAAATCTAGTTTTCATTTTTTTGCCTCCTTTAGTCCTCCGTAATTTCTTTTACGTTTTTGAAAATCGTTGATTGCTTTTAACAATTGTCGCTTACTGAAAGCCGGAAAACATTTTTTTGAAAAATAAAATTCACTATAAGATAATTGCCACAATAAAAAATTAGAAAGCCTTACTTCGCCTGCCGTTCTGATTAATAAATCAGGATCAGGCACATTACTAGTAAAAAGATTTTTGTTAAGTAATTCTTCCGTTATTTCTGTTTCTTTGATTTCATATCTTAAAGCTTGATGAGTAATCTTTTTTACAGCCTCAATGATTTCTGCTCTTGATCCATAGTCAAAAGCGACTAAAAGATTAAGACCTTTATTATTATCTGTCAATTTTTCTAATTTTATCATTAATTCCAAAGTTTCTTTAGGAACCCGGTTTCTTAAACCAATAAATTTGATTTTAACACCTGAATCGATTATTTTATCTAAATATTTGTTAATTTCTTTGACTGGCGTTTCCATTAAATAATTTACTTCTGCTTCTGGTCTTTTCCAGTTTTCCGTGCTAAAAGCATAAACGGTCAGGTACTTGACTCCAAGTTCCTGACACTCTTTAGCAATATTAACAAGATTCCAAGCCCCTCGGTAATGTCCCATATTCCTTGGTAAGCCGCGTTTTTTTGCCCAACGACCATTTCCATCAAGAATGAAAGCTATATGTTCCGGAAGCTTTTGTTTCATTATTTGCTTTCTTGAAACAAAAAACATTGCTGGCCCTCCGGTTTTTAAATTGTCATTAATTCTTTTTCTTTAATTTTTAATTCCTCATCAGCCTTAGCAACAAATTTATCGGTAAGCTTTTGAATTTCATCAAGATATACTCTTTCCTCATCTTCTGGCAAACTTAATTTTTTAATTGCATCAACACCATTACGACGTTCATTACGTACAGAAACTTTTCCGTTTTCAGCCATTTTAGCGATAACTTTAACTAGCTCTTTTCTTCTTTCTTCTGTTAAGCGCGGGAAAATTAAACGAATTTGCAGACCATCGCTTTGTGGTGACAGACCAAGATTAGCATCATTAATTGCTTGTTCAATAGCTTTTAAAGTTGATTTATCGAAAGGCTTAATCAAAAGTTGACTAGCTTCTGGAGCGGTAATACCTGCTAACTGCTTAATTGGTGTTTGAGTGCCATAATAATCAATAGTCATCGAATCTAAAATTTGTGGATTCGCTCTACCAGTTCTAATAGTTTGAAATTCTCTTCTAAGAGCTAGTATTGATTTTTCCATACTCTCTTCTAAATTTAATAAAATAGTATCTTGCATAAAAATCCCCCTAATTGATAAACGTTCCGATTGCTTCTTTTAAAACGGCACGTTTAATGTTACCTGCTTTGTTCATATTAAAGACTACAATATTAATATTGTTATCTTTACATAAGGTTGCGGCTGTCATATCCATAACCATTAATTCTTTTTCTAAAACTTCACTATGCCGTAATTTTTTAAATAATACTGCATCCTTGAATTTTCTTGGGTCTTTATTATAAACACCTTCAACGCCGTTTTTAGCCATTAAAATTGCATCAGCCTTTATTTCTGCTGCTCTTAAAGCTGCGGCTGTATCGGTAGTAAAAAATGGCGAACCAGTACCACCAACAAAGATTGTCACAATTCCTTTATTCAAATGACTTACTGCTTTTCTTAAAATATAAGGTTCCGCAACTTCATTACAATGAATAGCTGACATAACCCGAGTCGAAACTCCAATACTTTCTAAGGCATCCTGAACGGCTAAGCCATTCATGATTGTCGCAAGCATACCCATATAATCGGCCTGTGCGCGTCCCATTCCTAAATCACTAGCGGTTTTTCCGCGCCAAATATTTCCACCACCAACGACAAGTGCTAACTGAACTCCAAGGTCATGTATTTCTTTGATTTCATCGGCCAGGTTTTTAACGGTTATTGGATCGATACCATAATCGCTTTCGCCTTTCAATGCTTCTCCGCTCATTTTAAGTAAAACTCGATTGTATTTAGCCATTTTGGACTCCTTATATTAATGAATTATTAAATTTCAAAATATCGTTTTATTTTAACATAAATCTAAATAAATGTCAAACTTTTTCAAGGAAATAGTTCGACAGAAAAATGCAAAAACAAAAGAAAAAAGGGTAAGTTTTACCCTTTTTTTACTTGTTGCATTACTTCGGCTGCAAAATCAACTTCAGCCTTTTCAATTCCTTCTCCAACTTCAAGTCTGATGAAAGAGATAACTTCAGCGTTATGTTGCTTTAAGTAGTTCTCAACAGTTAAATCCGGATTTTTAACAAACGGTTGATTTAAAAGGCAAATTTCCTGCAAATATTTATTAAGTCTGCCTTCAACTACTTTTTCCAGAATATTTTCAGGTTTTGGTTTAGCTGCTGTTTTGTTTTCATTTTGCGCTTCCTTAAATAAAATATCTTTTTCCTTAGCAATAACTTCAGGAGTAATATTTTTAGAAGAAAGATACAATGGATTAATCGCCGCAACATGAAGACAAATATCCTTTGCTAAAGCTTCATCTTTAGTAAGAACACTTAATACAGCAATTCTTCCGCCTTGATGTTTGTAGACACCAAAGACTTGATCAGCTTTCTTTTCCACTAAAGTAACACGGCGCAAAGTAATTTTTTCACCAATTACCGAAGTAGCTTCTAAAAGAATCTCTGATAAGCTTTTTTTATCAGAAACGATTTTTAAAGCTTCTTCTGTATTCTTTGCTTTGTTAGTTAATAGAATTTTTCCGATTTTGTCGATAAGTGTTAAGAATTTTTCATTTTTAGCAACAAAGTCTGTTTCTGAATTTAATTCATAAATAACTGCCAAGTTTCCATCAGTTACAACATTACATAAACCTTCAGCGGCGATTCTATCAGCTTTTGTTGCGGCTTTGGCGATTCCTTTTTCTCTAAGCCAATCGATTGATTTATCGATATCACCATTGTTAGCTTCTAAAGCTTTTTTACAGTCAAGGATACCAGCTCCACAACGGTCACGTAATTTTTTTACTAATTGTGCATCAATTTTCATCTTATTTTTCCTCCGTTACCGGTGCAGGCTCAACAACAGCAGCCTTTCTCGGCTTTTTCGGTTCAAATTCAGCTGTTCCTTCAGCAGGAGCATCTTCCATAGTTACAGGCACTTCATCATCAAACCTGACAACTTCGCCACCTTGTGCTTCAATAATAGCATTAGTTAAGCAAAAAGTAACAACTTTTACTGAACGAATCGCATCATCATTAGCTGGGATTGGAAAATCAACATCGTCCGGATCACAGTTTGTATCAACAATCCCAAAAACAGGGATATTTAATTTACGTGCTTCTAAAATTGCATTTCTTTCTTTACGCGGATCAACAATATAAATTGCATCTGGCAATTTTTTCATGTTTTTGATTCCACCAAGAAACTTCTCCAGACGATCTCTTTCAGCCGTTAAAAGTGCAACTTCTTTTTTAGGTAATACTGCAAAGTGACCCTCTTTTTCCATTTTATATAAATCCTGAAGACGACGGATTCTTTTTCTGATTGTTTTGAAGTTTGTTAAAGTTCCACCTAACCAACGTTGATCAACATAAAAATGACCACAACGTTCAGCTTCTTCCTTAACTGCTTCCATCGCTTGCTTTTTAGTTCCGATAAATAAAACTTTCCCACCATCCGCAACAATCTTAAATAACTCTTTATAAGCATTCTCGATTTCGTTAGCTGTTTTTTGCAGGTCAATAATGTAAATCCCGTTTCTTGCGGTGTAGATGTACTTTGCCATCTTCGGATTCCATCTTCTTGTGGCATGTCCGAAATGAACACCAGCTTCTAATAATTGTTTCATTGATACTACTGACATTTAAATTCTCCTCTGTTTTGTTTTTTCTTCCCATTATTTTCAGGCATTTGCGACCACTTATCAAAGCACTCGGCCACAAACTAAAATAACAGTGTATATTTTTGTGCTTATATATTATATCAAAATGAAAATGAAATAGCAAGAAAAATAACTATTTATCCTCTACTATATTTTCATTAATAATTGAATCAAAAGCTTTTTTAAGCGGTCGATATAACCAATAGACAGAAACAAAAGCCGAAACCATTAATATAAGCATATATGGAATATCAAGAATAATGTATGTCCTAAAGTCTATTTCCATAATCAAAAAAACATTAAAAACCGCAAACAATAAGCAATAGAAAACAGCGTGAACCGCCCCAACAATAGCCAAAACCAACTCTGAATCGCTTTTTATTACTAATAAAAGCAAGGGTAATAATAACCAACCTACCAACAAAACAAAATAATAGAGATTCATCGATAAAATCAGTGAATCGACTGTAACATAAACTAAAACAATCATCGCTGTCTTTTTAAAACCAAAAACTTTAAAAGCCAAAATGATCAAAAGCGAGATAACTTGGACATTCGGTAAAAAGATTAATAAATATTTAAGTGCTAACATTAGTCCTGCAAAAAAAGCCATTAATGTTAATTCCCGCAAAGCATTATTTCTCATGATTTTTCTAAGATAAAGGCTATTATCATCTGATCTCTTAAACTAATGGCACTAATGCCAACATTGCTTTGAGCAGGATCGTTATTAATTAAAATCCGAATAAATGAATTACCAGTAAAATCCGAAACCAATTCTTCGATTTCTACTAAAGCCAGTCCAAAACCAAACGACATAAAACGAACATTGTTAAAATTTGCCTTAAGTAAATCTGGAAGATTGTCCTCTTCTGTAAAATCGATTTGTTTTTCTTTAATTATTACATCGTATTCATTAATTATTCTTACAGTGATTGTTCCGTTTTCTTCATTCTCTGACTCTGGCAATAAATGTCTAATTAAAAAGAAACTACCAAAGATTATTAGGCAAGTTAAAATAATTTTAATTATCGTCTTATTATTCATTAGAATAAAGAAACTGCACCAGACTTATGAAAAATCCGGTAAACAATTAAAGCGGTAAATACCTGAGGCGTAGAAAACATTAAATCGACTTCGCCGCCAATCTCGAAACTAAAACCATCACCAACATAATAATCAAGTAAAAAATCAATTAAAGATCTTCCCTGATATTCAATAGAACTAGGATTAATACCATTAGCCATCAAAGCTAAAACAAACATCGCTGTCGAACAAGAATTAATAGTTCCCCAACTTTCAATACCGCCATAGCCTAAATTTTCCATCATAAAAGTCATTAGTTCATCTACTTTAGTTTGATATAAAACATTTTCTTTATCGTAACTTAGAGCCATAAGATGAAAAGCTGCTGTATCAGTATCTGTTGGTTGATAACTATAAATAATCTCTAATAAATCCTGATCTTTAGTAGCCATAAATAATAAAGGAACAGAGTTTTCTGGTAAATTATCAAAGTCTGAGGCTAACATAAAGTCAGTAAAAAAAGCAGTGTCAGCGCCTAAAGCCCTCGCTATCGTAAAAAAGCGAAACGCATTGTTATATATATTCCACCCTGCAAAGTCATCGACTGTTAAAGCCCTGAGCGCATCTTTATAAGCTGATACCGAAATATGATTCTCAAAAGAAAAATCAAAACCATTTTCCTGATATAAAGCTAAAGCACTAAAAAGCATGTGATCAGCTGATAAAAAAGGGGACAAATAATTGCCAACTTTTTCAGCCAAAAAGTTATCAATTAAACGATCAATCTTTTCTGCTTCCTGATTTCTGTTACAACCTGCTAAACTAATAAATAAAACTGCAATTAATAATACTACTTTTTTCATGATTCCCTCCAGAATTTTTTTCTGGGCATAAGAAAAAAACAATTATCCTTACCCCAGGAATAATTATATATCTATACTCGGTAGGTCTCCCGACTTAACTTCATCCTACTTTGCGCCTTCCCAAATTTAACTTCAGTGGCTGTTTGCATTTCGTCTGTATCACGGTTGCTGGGGCAGTAGCGCACTTGCAACGCTTTCCCTGTTATGTTCTGTTAAGAACACCGAAATAAATATTAAATTAATTTACTTTACTTGCCTGTACTTCCATAACCGCCTAAACGTTTATCTAATACTGGTTTCTCATCACTTACTTTTAAAAATTTAGTAAAAATACCTTGTGCAACTCTTTCATGCTTTTGGAATGTAACTACTTGCTTACCAAAGTTATGCAGTGTTACCATAATGTGACCATCATTATCGGCGTTACCATAATAATCAGCGTCAATTACACCAACACTATTAGGAATAAATAAATTAAATTTCAAACCAATACTTGAACGCAAGTATAAAAATAAAACTTCATCTTCTTGCATTAAAGCCTTAATGCCTGTCTTTGCAGTAATCGTCTCTCCTGGTTCAATACTAATATCTTCAACAATTCTGATGTCATAACCAGCACTTTTTTCGGTTTTTCTTTCTGGCAAGATTACGCCAATACTTTCAAAACCACGACAAACTTCAAATTTTCTCATCTAAATGCTCCTTTTTTAAATATTCCAACACCTGAATTTCCCTTTTTAACATACAAGGACTAGCAAGTCCTTTAAAACTATCTAAAACAATTTCATTAACTTCAAAGTTATTTCGGGCCAAGATATCTTTTCGTGTTTCTTCTATTTTAATCAGCAATTTTTTATTATGAACAATCGCCTCATCAATATCAATCCAGACTTTTTCATAACCATGAAGAAGTTCATAATCTTCAAATATCGCTTCTTCTTCATTAATACACTCACATAAATAAAAGTGCGATTCCTTATGATAATTTTGTTTTAGCTCATGATGACGATATTCATTGACAATCGCAATTTCTTTAATAACCTTAACTTCGACACCGCCTTCTTCTTTTGCCTCCCGATGTAAGCACTCTAAAAGTGTTTCACCAATCTCTAATCCGCCACCTGGGAAAGAATAATCATCGAAGTACTTGCAGTAAACCATTAAAGCCATTCGTTCTTTAAGAACAACTGCCCGAGCAGTGACTCGCAAAAAACAAGGCTTATCCTTATCTATTAATTCGTCCTCAAGATTGAGAATAAGCATAAAACTCCTCCGTTTTTAGAAATATAAAATAAAAGTTGCTTTTTGTCATTAGGAATTTCATCTTATAACCATATTTATAATTAATATTGTTTATATTACACACGCATATATGCGGGAATTTTCCTCAAATTTAACCCTAAAACCATAGTTTTATTTTCTTTATCTAAAACATTTTTTCAAGCTGAAAAAATTTAAAATAATTCTTGTTTTTACTAGATTTTAGTGTTATAATAACTTCATATTCTTAACAAGAATCTAGGTGAAAAAATGAGCATCCTGATAAGAGGAATAACGCTTATTCCAGACTAAGACAGGAAGTTTATTATTCAGATATTAATGCCAGTTTAAATATAATGGCAAAAAGTAAACCCAAAAACGATGAAGTAATTCAAAGTTTGAAAAATAGCGGTCTAACACTCATAAGATTACAGGGGAGCCCGTAATTTCTTATAAAGAAAGGGCATCAGCCCTGTAACAAAAATTTATTTTCGTTTTGTTCACTAAATAATATCCACAATATATTATATAACAAAGATTGCTAAAATACAACAGATTAGGAAGTGAAAAAGAATGGCTTTTCTACCAATAAATGCTAAAGAAATGCAAAAAAACGGTATAACAAAACCTGATTTTGTTTTAATTACCGGTGATGCTTATCTTGATCATCCTTCCATCGGCATAGCGATTATTTCACGTGTTTTAGAAACTAATGGCTTTAGTGTCGTTATTCTTGCCCAACCAGATATTAATGATGATAATGTTTTTAAGCAGTTTGGCGAACCATTATACGGCTTCTTGATATCTTCAGGTAATATTGATTCGATGGTTAGTCATTATACCGTTGCGAAAAAAAGACGCACCTTTGATTACTATACACCAAACGGAATAATAGGCAAAAGACCAGATAGGGCTCTAACTATCTATTCCCAGAAAGTTCGGCGTCTTTTTCCTAAATCAACGATTATAATTGGCGGACTCGAAGCTTCCCTTAGGCGCTTGACGCATTATGATTACTGGCAAAATACTTTAAAAAAATCAGTCCTTATCGATAGTAAAGCTAATCTCTTAGTTTACGGGATGGCTGACAGGGTAATTACAGAAATTGCCTGGGCCTTAAAAAGTGGCTTAAAAATTGAAGATTTAATTTATATTAAAAATACTTGCTGGTTAACAAAAGACCAGGCTCTTCTGCCAACTGATAAGATTTACTTAAAGAGCTTTGCGGCTACTCTAAAAAATAAAAATTACTTTGCGGAAAACTTCAGAATTATCAGTGAAAATAATGATTACCTCAACGGTAAACCTTTGATTGAGGAATATGATGATTTATTCTTGATTCAGAATCCACCTGATGAACCACTAACACAAGCAGAAATTGATGCTGTCTATGAACTTCCTTATGAAAGAGAAGTTCATCCTTTCTTTACTTCTATCGGTCCAGTCAAAGCTTTAGAGGAAGTGAAATTTAGCCTTATCTCTAGTCGTGGCTGTTTTGGCAATTGTAATTTTTGCGCTTTAGCTGCCCATCAAGGTCGCACTATTCAATCTCGAAGTAAACAATCACTTATCAAAGAAGGAACAACTATTACCTCATTAAAGGATTTTAAAGGTTATATTCATGATTTAGGTGGACCAACTGCTAATTTTTATCAGCCAGCTTGTGAGAAACAATTAAAAAAAGGGCTCTGTCGTAATAAAAATTGCTTGGGCTATAAAAAATGCACAAACTTAAATGTTTCACATGAAAAATATTTAGATGTTTTAAAAGCTTTAAGAAGTTTAGCTAAAGTTAAAAAGGTCTTTATCAGAAGTGGTATTCGTTTTGATTACTTGTTAGCGGATAAAGATGATGAGTTCTTTCATGAACTCGTACAAAACCATATTTCCGGACAACTTAAAGTTGCGCCTGAACATATTAGTAATCGTGTTTTAGAACAAATGAATAAACCGGCTAAAGAAGTTTATTTCAAATTTTCGGAAAAATACAATAAACTAAATCAGTGTTATCAGAAAAAACAATTCTTAGTGCCTTATTTTATGAGCAGCCATCCTGGTTCTACTTTAGAGGATGCGATTGAATTAGCACTTTATTTGAAAAAGATAAATTATCATCCTGAACAAGTTCAAGATTTCTATCCAACTCCTTTTACCGCTTCTACTTGTATGTTTTATACTAACATTAATCCTTTTACTAATGAAACGGTTTATGTCGCCAAAAGTCCTCATGAAAAAGCGATGCAGAGGGCTTTGATTCAATTTCGCAATCCTAAAAATCATAAGTTAGTTAAAGAAGCTTTAATAAAAGCTAAGAGAACGGATTTAATCGGACGCGGACCAAACTGCTTAATTAAACCTTAAAGAACCCTTAAAATTTTTGGGTTCTTTTTTTTCGAATTTTTAAAAAACCATAGATTATGTCTCTTTTTCTTTTAAACTTATACGACCATAGACTTTTGAATTGGCAGGGCTTCTAAAGTTAACATATATTGAATTGAGCGAATATTAATCTGCTTAGAAAAGGAGTTTTTTATGAATTTGCAAAATAATGTAACACGCACACAAGCAATTACCAATATAATTGAATCTGTCGCGCTTCAAGAAACAGCGATATCATTGGTTCTTGATGCTGAAAGTGAAAAAATGCAGGCAATTATGAATATGCCTAATGTTACACCAGAGCAATTATTAAATCTTAATAGTTCTGTCAATCAATTAATTTCGGCAATTATTCGTTTAGAAATGATGTTGAAATCGAAACTTGAATTATTTTCAAGTGAATTCTGAATTTAAAGGAGAAAAATTATGTCCAAAATAACAGGACAACTTAAATATGATGCCGCAAGATCCTCGAATGCTTATGCTTCACTTCCCGGCATCGCTAATGTACCGATTGTTCTGCAAGATAAATCTTCAGGCGCCATGCTTGTAATCTTAACAGATTCAAACGGAAATTATGAATTCGACAATGTTCCTAACGGAAGTTATCAAATTGTCGAATCTTACGGAATGATCCCAGCAGTTTCGTCTCCGGGTGATTTCACAAACGCCACTATCGGCGCAATCCTTAACGGCGGTGTGACTCCACCGATTACTTTTGTTGCCAATCCTCCTTCGGGAGCTACTAATTTAGATTGTACAACACCTAATACATTATTAGTAACAGTATTAAATGCAGATTTAACTAATCAGAATATTTTAAATGGTCCAGTAAAATACACACCAATTACTACAATCATGGATAATGGGGTTATAGTCTCAACAAATAATCTTATTATAGATGCGGATAATGGAACTTTTGGCTATTTTCCGCCAGGGACCGCTACCCAAACAACTTTACCCTCTAATCCATACCCTGGAGTGGGTGCAGGTTTTACATACGTTTCATCAATTGGTCCTCACGATGGCCAATTCACAATAGAAAATATTACAAGTCCTTTGGCTTCTGGTTATACTTGGTGGTCATTTGCTGATCATACAAGTGGCAACGAAACAGGAAGAATGATGGTTATTAATGGTTATAGCCCAGGAGCGGAAATTTTCAATCAAACTGTAACTGTTAACCCTAATACTGATTATTTATTTAGTGCATGGATTTTAAATATGATTAAAGTTCCAGGTTATGCTAACCCTGCACTTGGTGTTCAACTTCTTGATGATACAGGTCAAGTAATTCTTAGCGAAACTCTTGGCCAATTCATTCCGCTTAACTCATTATCACCTGAATGGGTACAAATCGGCAGTATTATTAATTCTGGCAATAATACGTCTATCAATGTCCAGTTTATTAGCGAGGGCCAGGCTGCTCTTGGTAATGATTACGCAATCGATGATATTTTACTTGTGGAAGTAACGCTTCCCAAACTTAGTCCTGTCAAAAGTGTTGACAAAACAGATGTTGGAGTTGGTGATACAGTCATCTATACTATTGCCTTACAAAATAAATTTGCTAATCCGATAACTAATGTTAATTTTCAAGATACTTTACCAGACGGATTAACTTTTGTTCCCGGTTCTGTAACAATAAACGGTGTAACTAATTCTACGTTAGATCCTAATGTCGGATTTGCATTACAGGATATCAATGGCGGGAGCACTGCAATTATTACTTTTAGTGCAATAGTCGATAAGGTTCCACAAACCAATCCGGCAACAAATAGTGCGACAATGACTTATGATTATTCACTTATTCAAGGCGGAATCGCATCCACTTTTAATGTTAGCTCAAATTCAGTTTTAGTTTACATAGATTATATTGCAGATTTATGTATTTCAAAAACCGCAAATGCCTTTGCTAATTCAGGGGACTTACTAACTTATACCATAACTATAACAAATAGCGGACCTTCTTCAGCTACAGGCGTGACTTTAACAGATGTTGTTCCAGCTTCACTTCAAAATGTAAATGTTTCAGTTGATAATGGAACTACTTGGCAAACTTGGAGCGGAACCTATGTTCTAGGAAACATCTTAAGCCAACAAACTCTAACAATTTTAATTAGAGGTACTATTAATCCAGCCTTTATCGACGGAAACATTATTAATACGGCAACAGTTAGTTCTACCGTTCCACAAATTAGTACTAATGCATCAACTACAACAACTATAATGGGACCTCGGTTTCAAGCAATTTCCAATTTGATTCAATCAGTAGCTCTAGAGGAGAAAGCACTTGCTAAAATCATTATAGCGGAAAGCAAAAAACTGCAGATGATAACCTCTATGAAATGTGCAACAACTGATACTTTATTATCAGTCAATAAGTCTGTAAGTCGACTAATTGAAAATATAGCTTCATTAGAAATGATTTTGCAGTCCAAACTAAACTTATTTCAGGATTAAGGAGGATACTTATGACTTTACCTTCAAGAATAATCTCGTTTGAAAACATAGAGAATAACAAATTCGCAGGCATAACTTTTGATGGGCAGTTTTTTTATTTAACTCAAAAAAATAGTAAAAAAATCTGTAAATTTAATTCTGATTTCAAGTCGATTGATGCAATTTCTACTTGCCAGAATTATACTAAAATCTGTTTCGATAAAACCATTAAATGTTTTTGGGCTAAAGCTGAAAATGATAAAAAGTTTATTTATCGACTATGCTCAGATTTCAAAGCAACCGATAAAATGTTAATAGCTCATAATGAAGATAATTTAACTTCATGCAAAAGCAAGCTCATTCAGGAATCTTTCGGCCCGAATATAATAAAAAATTACGATATCAAAATTTTCGAACAAATAATCACAATTACTGCTTTACATGATGGACAAAAATTATTATTCAAAGTACCAAATGATCATATACCTTTAGATATTTCTTTATTACCCGTTAAAAATAATTCAGAAATAAAATTTGCACTTCTTGTTTCTACTACTTGTGGTGATTCAAAAATTCTTATTTACAATAACTGCTTTAAACAGAATAAAATTTGTGGAAAAGATAATAAAGATAATGATCGCAAACCTGAATGTTGCGATTTTGTTAAAACTCTCAACTGTCGTGATGCAGTGGTTCAGGTGGTTCAATCTGTTGCATTTGTTGAAACTGCATTAGCTTATCTTATCCAAGCAGAAAGTGAGAAAATTAAAAAAGCTATCGAAATAGCTTCTACTGTTGAAGAATTACTAGATATCAATAGTTCAATTCAAAAAACTATAGTTAATGTTTTAATGGTTGAACAGGTTTTATATCAAAAGCTAGATGCTGCAAATGAACTATACAAAAAATGTAAAGATTAAGTTATAAAAAAAATCAACTCTTTTTTTGGGTTGGTTTTTTCTAATATTCTTGTCTATAAGTTTGATAAGCTTTCCCTGTAACATTCGTTTTTGTTTCTATAGCGTTTTTGTTCACAAAATATTGGCTCTGGCTTCAAAGCCATAATACTTTATTTGTTTTGTAAAATGCTCAATATCCCCAGAGGTATAAAACTCATCTGCTTTAGTTATATACTGATATTTTAATTCTGAAACTTCTAACGCAAGATTTAAACCACAATCATAAACTTCCATTTTTGCATGCTTTTCAAAGTAGCGATTAAAAAGCGGAAAATGTGTACAAGCTAAAATTAGCATATTGAAATCTTCAAAGTCAGCTAATAAATTATCAATTTTAATTTGCGTTATCTCTTCATCTATCTGCATATTCTCAGCTAAGCCAGTTAAAAATTGTGCTTCTTTAGCAATAATCTCATTATCTTTATTTAAGAAATTCTCATAGACTTTGCCTTCAACAGTCTTAATAGTTCCTAAAAGTAAAATCCTACGATTTTTTATTTTTTCCATAGCTCTTAAGTTTGGTGAAATAATGTCATAAATTGGGGCTTTTATTTCCGCTTTAACGCGATTGATTACTAGTGAAGCTGTATTACAAGCTATCACAATTGCTTTTGCGCCTAAACTAATAAGTGTTTTACAACCTGCCAAAGTAAGCTGATATATTTCTTCCAAGCTTTTAGTTCCATAAGGGCAATTCTTAGAATCTGCATAATAAATAAAGTTAGCTTCTGGCATTAATTCTTTTAATCTTTTTAAAACTGAAAGCCCACCAACTCCTGAATCAAATACACCAATCATATAAACTCCTTAATTGTTTTCTTTACTGCGTGGATGACGCTTAAAATATTCAGCCATCAAACGCTCTTTTGAAACATGCGTGTAAATTTGTGTCGAAGAAAGATTCAAATGTCCTAAAAGTTCCTGAACACTTCTTAAGTCTGCACCATTATTGAGCATCGATGTCGCAAAACTATGCCTTAGCATATGCGGAGATATCTTAAAAGTTTCACCAGCGTTATCAATAATCTTATTTAAAATAACTCTAACGCCTCTGGTAGTCAAATTAGTACCTTTATAATTAATCAAAAGCGTTCTGTTTTCGCTCTTTAGTTCTTTAATTAAAGCCGAACGACTATTAATGATATAAAGTTTTAACTTTTCCGCAAGGCCTTCATAGATAGGTACAATTCTGTCTCTGGAACCTTTTCCGTGCACTAAAATCAAACCTTGCTTAAAATCAATGTCCCCAATTTGCATTTTACAAAGTTCACTAACACGAATCCCCGTGCAATAAAGCATTTCTAAAATAATCTCATTACGAAAATCTAATGGTGAATCTTTTTTCAAGCTCTTAAATAAATATTCCAATTCCAAATCATCAATATATCTGGGCAAAGTTTTAGGCAGTTTAGGAGTTTTGACGCGCAAGAAAAAATTCACCTCAACAACCTTTTCATCAACTAAAAAGCTATAAAAGCTTCTAAGTCCGGAAATTTTACGAGCGATACTACGTTTAGAAAAACTTAAAGTATTTAGATGAGCTGTAAAATAACCAGGAATCCGATCATTTTTTAAAAGATGCAAATCTTCCGCAAAACCCTCGCTTTTAATAAAATTTCTAAAATCCTTAATATCACGCAAATAATTTTCAGCTGTTAAAGCCGAGTAATGTTTGGTATGCAACAGAAAATCATTGAATAAATCAATATATTCATCACATATATTCCGATTTTCCATTTAGCACCATCCTTTTTATTTAAAATAACTTAACCCGGTATCTTTTAATATTTCCTGGATTTTTAATAAAGCTCGTTCACAAATTAGCTTTCTTTTAATACTCTTATGATAACTTCCACTTAAATCATCAACAATACTTAAATTAATATTCATCGGCTGAAAATTACTAATTGTCGGATTAGAAATATAATTAGCTAAAGCACCAATCATCGTCTGACGTGAAAAATCAATCAATTCTTTTCCCTCTAGATAGCGATACATATTAAGTGATGCCGCAAGTCCCGAAGCACTAGATTCAACATAACCTTCAACGCCGGTAATCTGACCCGCAAAAAATACTTTAGGTGATTTATTTACTTGAAAATAACGATTCAATATTTTTGGCGAATTAATATAAGTATTTTTATGCATTACGCCATAACGGGCTATCTTCATATTTTCTAAACCAGGAATCAAGCGAAAAACTTTTAATTGTTCTGAAAACTTTAAATTTGTTTGAAAGCCAACCATATTATAAAGATTCTTTTGCGCATCATCTGGTCTTAGCTGCACAACAGCGTAAGGCTTATTACCACAAGGCATCGTCAAACCAACTGGCTTTAGTGGTCCATACCTTAAAGTATCCAAACCTCTTTTAGCCATTACCTCAACAGGCATACAACCTTCAAAGACATTCTTTTCAAAGTCACGCAATTCTTTGATTTCAGCACTAATTAATGCCTGATAAAATACTTCATATTCTTCTTTACTCAGCGGACAATTTAAATATAAAGCCTCGCCTTTATCATAACGGCTCTTAAAATAGGCTTTTTGCATATTGATTGAACTTTTATCAATAATTGGTGCGGCCGCATCAAAAAAGAAATAATCCTCAGAACCTAATATTTCTTTGATTCTTAAACTTAAAGCATCACTAGTCAAAGGTCCAGTCGCAATTATCGTTGGTTTAGAAAAATCAGGCTCAACAACCTCTTCATGAATAACCTCAATCAAAGGATGTGAAGTAATCTTATCCGTAATATATTTAGAAAAGCCAACCCGGTCAACTGATAAATTGTTTCCAGACTCAATAATATTCTCTAAAGCTGATTCCATTACTAGCGAATTAAAAGCTTTCATTTCTCGTTTAAGAATACCTGCTGCGTTTTCTTCTGAATTACTGCGTAATGAATTAGAACAGACTAATTCCGCAAATAGCTCAGTCTGATGAGCAGGGCTAGATTTCTTTGGACGCATTTCATAAAGTTTTACTTTGACTCCTAAATTAGCTAATAAATAACTAGCTTCAACACCCGCAAGACCAGCGCCAATAACAATAACTTCTTTACTCATAATTTAAAATCGATCTCTGAAAGACCATTCTTTCTCAAAAATTCATTGGTTTTAGAAAAACAGCGACTACCAAAAAAACTGACATGCGCTCCTAAAGGTGACGGATGTGAAGCCGTTAAAACCAAATGTTTAGGATTATTTAAAAACTGTTTTTTAGCAATCGCATAATTTCCCCATAAGATAAAAACAATTGGTCGATTAAGCGTATTAACATATTTAATAACATTATCGGTAAATTCTTCCCAATTAAAGCCTCGGTGCGATAAAACCTGATTCTCCTCAACTGTCATCAGGCAATTAAGAAAAAGAATGCCTTGGACCGCTAAAAGGCTAAAATCGCCACTTTTTCGATTAATATTCAAATCTGTATTCATTTCTTTTAAAATGTTGACAAGACTAGGTGGATGTTTAACATCTTCCGCAACTGAAAAGCATAAACCATTAGCCTGATTTTTTTTAATATAAGGGTCTTGACCAAGAATAACTACTTTTAAATTTTTGAGCTCACAAAGGTCAAAACAACGAAATACATCCTTATAAGGAGGATAAACGGTTTTCTCTAAATAAGCGTTTTTTACTTTCTCCGTTAGTTCTTTAAAATATGATTTTTCTTTTTCTATTGCTAGAAAATCTAGCCAGGTCTCCATTCTTTTCACCTTCTTTTACTTTATCAATATTTTAGCATATTTTAGCCAAAAAATAAAGAAAATTTATCATTCATAAAGACTTAACCAAATTCATTTGTTATTATATATCAGTAAACTTTCTTAAAATATGATTATAAATTTTCGCTTAATTCAATTTATAGTAAAAGAAAAACAATTTTGACTTTTACATCAAATTGCTTTACTTTAATCTTATGATATTAATATTTCCAGACCAACCTCTTGGTCCATTTAAATAGCCAATGTAATAAATACCAGACGTTAAATCTACAATACCGTTACCGCCATTAAAGAACCAATGTGATTGACTATAATCAAAGCTATATCCATCAAACTTATAAATTATGAAGGTTAAACCAGAAGCTTGAGCAATTGAAATATTAAAGCTTGCATGCTGACTAACTGTTAATTTCACAATCTCTGCTCCATAACCACCCTTTAAAATATTTAATTTCAAATTCGCTTCTGGCGAAAAATCAACATCGTGCTTTCTGACTTCTTCAACTTTCAAGAATATTTTCCCTGGGCCTAAAAGATATTGTGTATCTATAAAGAATTTTCCTACAGTAGGTAGAAAAACAGTAACTTCAGTTGAATACATACTACTTTCGGCTAGTCCCATTCCCTCTAATACTTCAATTTGATTCCTGTTTTGATCACGAACAACTAGCATTCGCTCCCAAGGCATAACTCCTCCCGACAATTCAATTTTTACAAATCTTGGTATTTCATTAAAAAATGCAAATTCTCTACTACCAAAGATTAAATCAGAAGTGATATTTTTAGTTTCATTTAATTCAAGATAAACTGGTGTTTTAACATAGCAGCTCCAACTAGGATCAGTCGCATAATAAATGAGACTTAGCTCATCTGGCAAGTTTATTTCCAGTAACGGATGTGTTCCTTCAAGAATTGCTTGTCCCGCTTTTGTAATTCCTTGTTGAGCTGACCTTAATATCTTTACTGTACGCAAACTGCTGGCATATTTAAACGCGCCATCTCCTATCATTAAAACAGATTCTGGAATTATAACAGATATTAGGTCAGTACCTTCAAACGCAAAAGCACCAATGTTAGTCACACCATCGGGAATTTCAACTCCGCTAATATTCATTCCTCGAAATGCATTCTTTCCGATAGAAACAACTTCTCTTTTATTATCTTCACCTAATGGTGCAATTCTATCAGGAATACTTAGATTAGTATTATGCGGCAATTTAAAATCCTTAATTAGTCCATCAATTGAAATGCCACTTCCAAGATTTGCAGTTTTAAAGGCAGCTGCAGCTACAGCACTATGGGCATTCAACCTTTTGACTTGTTGTGTCCCTTTTGGCACAGCGATTGTATGATTATCACCATTTCTTATTATTGTTTTTTTTATTTGTGCCGGTGTTAATTCTGGATTTACGGATAACATTAATGCTGCTACACCTACAACATGAGGCGTAGCAAACGAAGTCCCTGTTACTTTTTTATATGCTTTGTCACTTTCTACACTGGTAGATAGTATATCTTTTCCAGGAGCATAGATACTGACACTTTCCTCTCCAAATCCTGCTAAGATTCGATTCCCTTTTATGTCTATCGCACTAACAGAAATTACATTATCATTTACAAACTCCGAATCACGACTGTAGTTTGTCGGAAAATCAATATAGTATTCTTCATCATGATCTATATTTAAATTTTCAGTTGCATTCACGAATAGTCCAGGATAAGATAATAGCGCTTGTCTTAACATTAATGACTCTTTTTTTACAGTCTTATTTAGGTTGATAGTCCATCCACCACTAAAATTTAATATTCTAATTGGTCGATTAGTTTCAAAGGTCCCAGTTGCATAATCAACAGCCATTGCTATCTTAATAGGATCAAAATTGTTATCTTCACCAGTTGATACTCTTAATGATGCTAGCGTAACTTCTGAATTAATACCTATCATTTCTTTAGTATCATTCGCTTGCGCCCCTATTATTCCAGCAATCAGAGTTCCATGCCCATGTGTATCAATCGGCAAATGGCCTATAGGATTTTCTTGAGTAAAATCACGGCTTAAGTAATTATCAACTATACCCCTTAATTTTTCATGCGTCGAGCGAATTCCAGCATCAATTATACCAACTATAACCTCACTAGATCCTTTTGTTATACTCCATGCACCAAGAGCGTTTATCCCATAATTTCCATTTAATCCCCACTGAGCTTCATTCATTTTTTCATTGATTTCCAAATCATTAAATTCAGAATTATCTGAAACAATATTCATAGAGCCCCGTAAACTTGGACTAACGCTAATTACATCATCCCTTTGCTCTAATATTTTAACTGCGTCTAAAACACCTTGTTTGCAATTATCATAAAGTTTAAGCGCTATAACTCTTCTAAAAGATTCATGATTAATCAATCTATCATTTGCGTCAGATCTTCCTTTTGCCTCAGACAAAGTCTGATTTTGGACTATTCTTGTGGCATTTTCATTAATATTTTCAATACTTTTAACAGGTATTTCAGGAAAGTCCGCAGGTGAGAAATCACCGAACTTGAAACTTGTTTCTTTATTAAAAACAATTACAATCGTATCGTCCACAAAATTATCGTCGATGGTCACTGAGCTAATAATTTTTTTATCTATTTGGATTTCTTGTGCTTGTAATGACATTCCTTGAAAAACAAAGAGACCTAGTAATATCACCACAATGAGAGTAAAAGAGCCGACATTCAAATTTCTTCTTATTGTTTTCATATCAAAACATAACCTTCCAATTAGTAAAGATGTCGTCCCATTCTTTTTCATGAATATTCGCTATCTCTTCTAAGTCGGCCATTGTTAATAATCCTTGTTCATACGCTGGACTTAATCGATGAAATTCTCCCTTTTTCCAAAGACGAATATGTTGGCCAGTATTAGGATATATTATTCCTAAAATATCTTCTGTTACCTGTCTAAAATACCCGGCTTTCCAATTATGCATCATAACTACTATATAATCATTGTATGTTCCATAATAGAAAAAAACAATATCTTCTTCTGTCGTTAAACAAATATCTAAATAAATTAAACGCACAGCATCCTCTTTAATCTGAGTTACCGTTTCATCATTAAGCTTTCTTGGCACATTATTTATTTGTTCTACATAATAAAGCCGAAGAAAATCCACACGTATTCTCTTTGATGCTCTATTTATCAATCTTTTACCGTCTTTAAGTAATTCTAATATCAAATCCCAATTATCAGCACTGTATACTATACTATGTTTATCATTGACATTTTCTTCTAGCACTGATACTGCGGCTGCTTTATGTTCGGCAAGTTCTATCTTTTCAGCACTATTACAGGCGCTTGACACTGTAAGTAAAAACATTGAAAAAAATATAATTCCCAAACCCCAAACTTTTTTTAACACCCTTAACCCTTCTTTCTAATTATAACTTACTTTTTACATTGAAATGAAATTGCAATGACGTTAAGATGACTATAGTATATCACATTCGTTTTGAAAATGCAAGCGTTTTATTTTTTTAGTTTTTAAAAAAATCTCCCAAAAAATAGGAGATTGAAAGTTAATTTTTTAATTTATTTTTTCATGTTAAAACATATACTCCCAATAAAAATTGATGCTAAGATATTCCTTTTTATGAATATCGGCTATTTCTTCTAAATCAGGCCTTGTCAACAACCCTTGTTTATATACCGGACTTAACCGATGAAATTCTCCCTTTTTCCAAATAAGAATATACTCTTCTTTGCTTAGATAACGAATTCCTAAAATATCATAATTTGGAGAATAATTAAATCCGACCGATTGATTGTAAATCATAATTACAATATGTCCATTAAAAGTTCCATAACAAAAAATCTTGAAATCTTTTATTGAATAACTGGAATCTGTATATATTAAATTTAAAGCATCCTCTTTAATCTGAGTTACTGTTTCATTGTTAAGTCTTTTTGGCACATTATTAATTTGTTTTATATAATCTATCAGAAGAAAATCAACACGTATTTTTTTTTGAGCACCATCAATCTCCGTTTTAGCCTCTTCCAGTAAGTTTAATATTAGATTCCAATTATCAGCACTGTATAATAGGCTATATTTACCATCAACATTTTCTTCTAGGACTGATACTGCGGTCATTTTATGTTCATCAAATCCTATCTCTATATTACTATCACAAGCACTTGACACTGTAAGTAAAATTATCAAAAAAACAAACCCCAAATTTTTTTAAACACCCTTAACCCTTCTTTCTCATTATAACTTACTTTTTACATTAAATGAAATTGCAAAACCGTTTAGATGACTATAGTATATCGTATTCGTTTTGAAAATTCAAGCTTTTTTTGGAAATTTCAGAGATATTTATTGAAAAAAATGCCAATATAAAGAAAAAAGGACATCTGTCAATCAGATAATCCTTTTTTAATAAAATCAACTATTTAATTTTTTTAGCAACTTTCATAACAGTACGCATTAATTGAGCAGTGTAGCTCATTTCATTATCGTACCAGCTCATAACGTTAACTAACTGACCTTTTTCAGTATTAACGATTTGCGTACAAGCCGCATCAAATACTGAAGCATAATGAGATCCGATAACATCGCTTGAAACAATTGGATCTTCAGTATAACCTAAAGTTTCGTTAGCTGCTGCTTTGATAGCCGCATTAACTTCTTCAACTGTAACAGTTTTAGAGAACTCTAAAGTTAAGTCGATGATTGAACCAGTGATTGTTGGAACACGTAAAGCTGTACCATCAACTTTTCCTTTAATTTCAGGTAATACTAAGCCGATTGCTTTAGAAACACCTGTAGTTGAAGGAACGATATTAACCGCTGCTGCTCTTCCGCGACGAGAACGATGACCTTTTTTATGAGGAACATCAAGAATTGATTGATCGTTAGTATAAGCATGGATAGTTGTCATGAAGCCTTTGATGATACCAAATTTGTCATTTAAGACTTTAGCTACTGGAGCTAAACAGTTAGTTGTACAGCTTGCTCCACTAATGATAAGTTCGCTTCCATCAAGAATGTTGTCATTAACATTATAAACAACAGTTTTGATGTTTCCTTTTCCAGCTGGCGCCGAAAGGATAACTTTTCTTGCTCCTGCTTGAATGTGTTTGTCTGCACCTTTATCGCCAGTTTCGTCTAAGAAAACGCCTGTACATTCTAAAACTACATCTACTTTTAAATCTTTCCAAGGTAATAAAGCTGGATCTTTTTGAGCGTAAACTTTGATTTTTTTGCCGTTAACAACCATTGTATCGCCATCAACTTTGACATCACCTTTAAAAGGTCCTTGTGCTGAATCATATTTTAACAAGTAAGCCAGTTGTTCTGCGTCTGTTAAATCATTGATTGCTACAATTTCTAAATCCTTGTTTTCATCAGCTAAACGATAAGCTAAGCGGCCAATACGACCAAATCCGTTTATTGCAACTCTTATTGCCATTTTTGAAACCTCCTGAATTTTTTATTTTTTTCCACTATATATTGTATCACCTTTTGTCCATTAATACAATAGAAAACTTGCGCAAAATTCAACAATTTCTTTGTAAGCGATTTAGTATAATACTTACGGGAGAGATTTTAAATGCATTTTATACCTTATGTAATCGAACAAACGAGCAAAGGCGAAAGAAGCTATGATATTTACTCAAGACTTCTTAAAGACCGAATTATAATTTTAAATGGTGAGATAAATGACACGGTATCATCAAGCATTATCGCACAGTTACTTTTTCTGGCAAACGAATCTGAAGATAGCGATATTTATCTTTATATAAATAGTCCAGGAGGCTCTATTACCGCCGGAATGGCAATATATGATACAATGAACTTTATTAAACCGGACGTTTCAACTATTTGTATTGGACTTGCGGCTTCAATGGCAGCTTTTCTACTAGCAAGCGGCGCTAAAGGCAAAAGATTTGCTTTAGAAAACTGCGAGGTTATGATTCACCAGCCATTAAGTGGCACGCAAGGACAAGTAACAGATATTGATATTCACACTAAAAGATTATTAAGAATTAAACAAAGAATGAATCGCATTTTAGCTAAGTTAACTGGTCAAAAAGAAACTAAAATAAAAAATGATACGGAAAGAGATAATTTTATGTTTGCTGGCGAAGCTTTAGCTTATGGTTTAATTGATGAAATTATTAGAAAACCAAAATAACAAAAGCAAATATTCACTTTAAAGAAGCGCTATGCTTCTTTTTTTTATTATCAATCTTAAAAATTTCATCCTAAATTTATCTAAAATTAAAGAAAATTTCAGCCGAACTATTGTTTTTTTATAATTTATTTCATATAATGAATATGGTGATAAAAATGGAAAAAACTTTAGAAATTGAGTTTAAAAATGCCTTGACTGAAAGTGAATATGAAGCATTAAGCAATAAATATAATTTCCCAGAAGGTCATTGGCACGAAAACTATTATTTTGATACAGTTGATCATAAACTAGCTAGTAAAAAACAGGTTTTGAGAATAAGAAAAAAAAGTAATGGTTATGAATTAACTTTAAAAACACCTAATCCAAAAGGTGGTAATGATGAATATAGCGAAATAATTAGTGAAGGCAATTTTTCGCTAATCTATCAAACAGGTGTAACTCCTCAAGTTTTCGGAATCAAAGATAAGGTAAAGTTCATCACTTCTGTTAAAACCTTGCGTAAAGAGTTAACTTTAAATGGTGGTCTGTTTTCACTTGACTTTACAGTCTTTAAAGATCAAACAACCGATTATGAATTAGAAATGGAATATTCTGATGTTAAAAAAGGACAAAAAATATTTCTGGAATTTCTAGAGGAAAATTCAATTAAAACTAAGCAAATTGACGGTAAAACTAAAAGAGCCTTTAAGAAATTATCAAAATAAAAATTGATTTAAGGGGGCTGTAATTATTTAGAGTTTAGAAATAAACGCTGAATAATTTACGGCTTCCTTTTTCTTTTATTCCGATATTTCATATCAAATTTTCATTTTTTAGCACACTAAAAAGGGATTTGTTCAAAATCTATCGGTTCTCTATATCTCTTCCGATGATATTTGGACTTTTGATCCAGGTTTTTCAGTTCTTCAGTTTTGGTTTCATTGATAGAACAAAACGAAAATAAATTTTCGATACGGGGCTGATGCCCCTTTTCTTTTTCTCCGTCTTGAGTTATAATATTTTTGGTGATTTTTTTGTTATCGTCTAAATATATTCATTCCGACAACCC
>WRBM01000027.1 GCA_009784525.1 Erysipelotrichales bacterium
TCCCCAATCCTCATCAAACCCATCAAATCGAACTCTTGGCACACGTTCCCCAGTATGTGGAAACATTTGCTGCAAATATGCCGACCTCATCTGCTTTAACCTATCCACTTTTCGCTGGTTAGCGGTGAGCAGCTCATCGAGAGTGCGGAAGAATGAGCCGACTTGTGTTTGCTCTTCAAGGCAAGGAAGTTGCAAAATTACATCTTTCAAATCTGAATTGCTAATATGAACAACCGACTTGCCTTGCGCCCTTCTGCTTAATTCTTTTTGTTGATTGCCATTTGAAATTGTAACCGCCAAAAAAGGCGGGTAGATTGTTGTGTTGGGTTTTACGATGTTCAAATCACCACCGAGGACTACGCCTGCTTTCGCAACAACAGAGGCACGAGATATATCCTCTGCGGTTTCGCCTGATGACGGCACAATAACTTCGCCACCTTGACTTAACACAGAGTTTTCTCTCATATCAACGAAAGTGTCTACATCGTTTATTTCGGTTTCGTATTTCGTATAAAGTCTACCATACAGGATTATTGGAGTACCTGCGGAAATCAAATCGCCTTTTGAGTATCCATTCCCTTTTGAAAATTCCGCAACATCTCCCAATTTCCGCTGTTCCCAATCGTCAGTAAACCCCCTAAAACGAATTTGTGGAGCTGATTTTTTATTTTTATCTGTCATTGTTACTACCATATTGTATAAAAATTTTCTTTGTAGCTTCGATTAAATCTTTAGTATTATCTGTTACATCAAGCTGATAAAGCAATTTTAAAAATTCTGCTTCATTTTGTTTAATTTGCAAATTCAGCTCTACTATTTCTTTGCTTAATGCTACAATATCAATTTGTTCCTCTTCTTCAAAAGTGTCTACATAACGAGGAATGTTAAGGTTGTAGTCGTTAGAAACTATTTTATCATAACTTGCTTTGTGTGCATATTTTTCAATGTTTTTGCGCTTTTTATAAGCATCAATAATTTTAATAATATCTTGTTGTCGCAACACATTTTGGTTTTTTTGCTTTTCAAAATCATTAGAGGCATCAATAAAAAGTACATCTCTGTCTTGGCGGTTTTTCTTTAGTATAAGTACGACTGTTGGAATACTTGTCCCATAAAAAATATTAGCAGGCAAACCAATTACAGCTTCAATAGCGCCCATTTCCAGAAGCGTTTTACGAATAACTCCTTCTGCTGCCCCGCGAAATAATACGCCATGAGGAAGAACAATTCCCATTGTACCATTATCTTTTAAGTGATAAAATCCATGCAATAAAAATGCAAAATCAGCTTTTGATTTTGGTGCTAGCTTACCATAACGTTCAAAGCGTGGATCACTTAAGAACTTATCAGCTGCGCTCCATAGTGCAGAGTATGGAGGATTCATAACAACCGCGTTAAAAAGAAATGGTTCATCACTTGGCCAGTCTTCATCTAAAGTATCGCCATTGTTTAGCCGCATTTGTTCATGATCAACACCATGCAGTATAAGGTTCATTCGAGCGAGATTGTATGTCGTAGTGTTTAACTCCTGTCCGTGGAAATATACTTTTTCAGGATTATTTAAAAATTGACGAATATTAAGCATTAATGAACCTGAACCCATAGCTGGGTCATAAATGTGAAAGGGTGCAAGTCCTTCTTGTCCGATACTAACGATTTCTGAAATTATTTTCGAAACAGCTTGTGGCGTGTAAAACTCGCCCGCTTTTTTGCCGGCTCCTGCCGCAAATTGCGAAATTAAATATTCGTAAGCATCGCCAATTACATCACCATCATGGCCAAATAAATCAATTTCATCTAAAGTTTTGATTACTTCCATGATGGTAATATTACGCTGTTGATCATGTGAACCAAGTTTTGTAGATCGCAAATCAACATCGTCAAATAATCCTGTAAAATTATCATCTTCACGGGAAAGTTCTGTAAAAGCAGTTTGTAAGGCATAATTTGAGGCTTTGTTTCGAAGTGTAAAAAATAGATATTCTGGTTCAATAAAATATCCTAGCTTGCGACGCATTGTGCTTTTTAGTTCATCGGCGTTATCATTATACCAATCCATAAGTTCAGCTAGTTGTTCTTCACGAGTTGGGTATTCTGCTGTTTTTCCATTTGCTTCTTCATATACGGCTCTAAGTTCCAAATCAGATAGATATTTATAGAAAACAAGACCAAGCAAATAGTTCTTATATTCGCTGGCATCCATCTTTCCTCTAAGAATATCGGCACTTGCCCAAAGTTGTTGTTCTAAACGGCTCATATTTATATATCCCTTCAATTTATAAATTATTTAAATTAATATACTAAATTTGCAAATCATTAATTTTTTCAAATGCACTTTTTAATTCTTCTGTTTGTTTTACATTATCAATGATTCCTGTCACTAAAGTTTCCAATGCACCAAAATATTCAAGAGCCTCTTCCTCTTTATCGTCTCTATGTATAATTTCGCTAAGCTTGCTAAAAAGTTCATATCCATTTTTCGAAAAAGCTCGTGGAATAATTGAATGCTTTTCATTTACTTCCACAAGTGTCTGCTTAAAACTTCTTCTATCGCCATTTTCTTTTGTAAGTTGTATGCCTTTTTCGACAGCGATTTTTTTAGTAATAGACTCAAAAATTATTCTTAAATAGATAACCGCCCCTGAGCCAAGACCTTCTTTATGGGCCATTTTAGCCTTTTCAAGTAATATTGTATACTCACCATATTTTTCAGATTGCAATTTTACATTTTCGGACAGTTTTTCTCTAAAATGTAAAATACGCACTCTAGGGGATTGATTGCGAAAATCGGATTCCGCTTCAACTAAAAACCAAGAATGAACTACGGTACCACATTGGCATCGCAAAATGCAGTCAATGCTAATTGTCTGTTGGTTTACAACGACTCCACGCAATCCCTGTTCTTTATCTGAATTAAATGTTCGCATATCATCGCATTCTAGACAATGATAGTTTAAAGATACTGTTTCAGTATCTAAAATTATATGTTGACCAATTATTAGATTATCTTCTTCGTTTTCACTATCTGCTTCATAACCTTCATCAAGAAACCAGAATGTATCAACTTGTTGATAGTCTGATGCTTTTGGTTTTGATAATAACCGACTTAGTGTCATCTCACACCTACCTTAAATCTCATTTTTCAGCGGTATCAGTTTATTTTCAATGATATCTTTCCAATATTGCTCAATAACTAAAAGGCGCTTTCTATATTTTTCATTAAATGTAGCCTCAAAAGTTTCTTTATCTAACTGTGAAGTTTCGCTGATTACATTGATGAAAGGCACAGAGCCACTGCTTGGACGATATTCATTAAAACTAGTTTGCAGGGTTGTAACTGGGACTTTTAGCGTGCTAGCTACTTTTTGGATAATATCATTAATTTCTGTTCCAAAATATTCTGACCAGCTTTTTGTTAATTTGTTTTGGTCAATATCATTTAAAATAAGATTGTAAATAGTTTGAACTATAACGGACTTTGTGTTAATTTCTCTCATTATTTTTTCATGAAGTTCATTTTTGCCTGTTTTTTCTGTACAACCCTTATATTCATCTAAAAGCTGATTGATATAAAAACTATCTATTCGGTCTTTATGGACAGCCGCACTTGAGCTTGAAAATTCCACATCCTTAAGAAAGTCCTCTGCATCTTCTAACAGTTGACCCTTCATTTTTTCACGAATTTCTACTTTCAAATTTTCGCAGTGACCCTTTTCTTCCGGCAGACACAATATAATTTCTTTTAATTCCTCATAATCATTTGCATAATCTTCATAACTTATAATTGCCCGATGAATTCTTTCAAGTCTTTGAAATGTACGCACTTGGGCAATTTGATTTTTAATATTTTGTGGATCATTAATCAAATCAAGTTTAGCTTGATTAAATTCCGTATAGGCATCAATATAATATTTTTTTACATCTTCATATTCTCGAGGAACTAAGGCCTCCCAATTTTGATCTTGGTTAGTAAACAATCGTATAGCTGCAACTACATTATAACGCATTGTATTTGGTTTACGGAATGAGATGATAAATCCATACTCCTTGCCTTCTGCGATGCGGTTTGTACGGGAAAAAGCCTGTAACAATTTTTGATATTTAAGCTCACGGTCAACATATAATGTTTGAATTGTTGGCGCATCGAATCCTGTCAATAAACGATCTACAACAATCACCATATCCAGCCATTGACCATCTTTCTGATATTGTACATCTTTTCTTGCCAAACGATTATTTATGTTTTTATTTAGCTGATCAATATCGGTGTAATTTGTTTTGAAAAGCTCATTATATTCTTGCATAATTGCATTAATCTCGATTTGTTCTTGATTTATTTCATTTTGATTATCGCTAAGTGAATAAGTAATCGCAACTCGCGGAAAATCGTCATCACGAAGGACATGGCGTTCATCTGATTCTTTTCCACTTAATAAAGATCTTTCTGCTTTCATATCTTGTAATTTACGATAAATCCTTTTTGCTTGAGCAATTGAATGGGTTGTTAAAATAGCACTCATCGTCGGATAACCATTGACTACTTTAAAACGGTCAATTACAGATCGGCGTTTGAAGATTTTTTTCAACATAGCTTCAATATATTTATCTTGTTCAAAAAGTCCTATATCTAATAATTCTTCTTGTTCAGTTTCTTCCATGTCAGTAATTTTTTTAGTAGGATCAAGTTTTGGATACATTTCTTTTATCTTTTTGTATAAGAATTCTGTTCTACTATCATCATCTAATAAACAATGATATTCCACTTGAAAATTAAGAACAGATTTATCATCCATTGCATTTTTCGTTGTGTAAGCATGAAGTATATCACCATATTGTTGCTTGGTTGTTCTGGCAAATGTTCCGTTTTCTTGTTTTTGATTTTCATCAAAAATCGGTGTACCAGTTAAACCAAACCAAGTTGAGTTTGGCAGAAGCTTTTTAATTTCTTTCATTTGTTCATCACTAACAGCCCGATGACATTCATCAACTACAAAAACAATATGTTCACTTTTAAGTTTTTCAAATTTATTATTTTCTGTTTCTTTAGCAATACGGATAGCAGCACTTAATTTTTGGATAGTGGTAATAATTATCGTATTATTATTTTTTTTGCTTAAAAGGCTATTAGTTAATTGCCTTTGGTTATCAACTCCAACAATAAGCGTATTATCGGTTACGTTGCCTGAGGCAAGTCCTGTATGAAACTCTGAAGCGAATTTGCTAAACTCACCTTTGGTTTGGTTATCTAAGTCTGTGCGGTCTACCACCATTACGGTACGGTCTACACCAATAGCTGCTTGAGCCAGTAGTTTAGTTGCGACAAAACTAGTTATTGTTTTGCCCGAACCAGTTGCGTGCCAAATAAATCCACCTTCGTGCTTTGAAGCTTGGCTGATAATTTTTCTGATAGCGTGTATTTGATAAGGACGTAATACCATCAAAAATTTTTGACTCTTTTTATCATCAACTAAAACAGTGAATTGGCTAACTAATTTGTGGGCATCAGGAATACTCAAAACCTGTCTGGTAAAATCATATAAATTTTCAACGGGTTCATTCTCAGGTGTCCGCCAATTAAACATAAATTTTCTGGCTACTTCAAAAGCTTTGGCACTATTTGAACTTGGGCGAGCAAAATATTTCGTGGAAACTTTGTTGCTGACGACAAAAATTTGAGTAGTGGCATAAATACCATCAAAAAAGCCTGCTTCTGCATAACGTTTTATTTGTTCAAAGGCTTGCGTATATCCATCTTTAGCAATTTCAGCTTTTAATTCTATATGAATAATTGGCAAACCATTAATTAGTAAAGTTACATCACCGCGCATATTAGAATCGGCATCTGGTTTAATCTGATTTACAACTTCATAGCTTGAAATGCCGCCCGTAATTGCTTTATTACTAAACAAGACAAGGGAAACTCTGCCGTGTTTCACATCATCTCGTTCAATATTAATCGCAGCGACCCCATTTTCACCTCTTAACCATTGAGATGCACCAAACGGCGTAGTAGTTAAGCGCTTAAATTCAACTTTCAATTGATCAAACTCTTTATTTGTAAGCAACACACCCTCCAATCGGGCAATGTTAATGCGATTGATATGTCCCCGTAGGTTTTCCCAAAGAGCGGCTTCATCTTTTATATCCTCACGATATGTCCATTGATTTTCTCGTTGCGTTAAAATTTCAATAAAGCTCTTTTCCATTTGGGTTTCGTAGTTCATAGACGTTCCTCCATTTGTCTTCTATTTCCGACAATGTTTTTAACTTTGTATAGTATAACACAAAAATTGCGCAAACGCAATGTAAAATCAACGATTATAGTCATGAAAAAAAGCTTATTTTGTCTTTAGTTAGGCAACTAATAAAAACAAAAATAAGCTGTTTAAAATTTAATTTATGAATTATCATTAAATACGTTCAAGAATTGCCTCATATTCCGTTTTAGCAATATAAGGTGATTGAGCTCTAATAATTGTATTTTCCCGCTTATAATAAAACTCACCAATATCAGCTAAATATAAGGCTTTATCATTATCTAAAATCTCAACTGATCTGGTGATTTTTTTAACCCGAAAAACAATCTTACTATTTATATAATTTTTAATCAAAGATTTTCCCGCAAGACTTTCTGTCTCACAGATTATACCATGAAGTCCATACTTTTCACCAACTGATAAAAGATAAAAAAGTTTATTCTCTAACTGATAAGCCGTACGATCAGAAAATAATTTTTCAAAGCCACTGACAGCGATAATTATTCTTGATAGTGGCTCATTTTCAGTGCTGTTTCTATCGATTTTTAAGTTAGCTTCTTCAATAGTTGCGACTTCTAAAACTTTAAATAGATTAATCCTTCTTTCAATTTCATGCATCAAATCATCAAGAACACCAGGAACTTCTTCTATTCGCCAGTAAGTTTCACTTTTTTTATGAAGACGTAATTCCGGAAAAACTTGTTTGAAATCAAAACTAATGATTTTAAGAGGTACTTCCGGACTTTTTATTAGATTCGAAACAATAAAGCCCCGAAAAAAGTTTTTATAACCAGAATCATCATCACTGATAACATAAAGGTGATTATCAACATTATAGCGAAACAAAATCGCTTCATTAGAAATACCACAGCCAAGCGGAATTCCTTGCTTATCCAAATTATCTGAAAGCAGCTTTCTAAGCGTTAAAAGATCTTTATATTTATTAATAAATTCAATGGTAACTAGTTCTGTTTTCTCATTATACAAGATTAATGGGTAACAATCCATAATACTGCCGATTCTTTCTTTTAAACTGTTAAGATTAAAATTATAAAGAATCCGATAGGTATATCTTGTAAAAGAAAAGCTAATATCACAACTAATTAGACTCGCTTCTGTTTTAAGCTTTAAAAAAATATTATTAAGCATCTCTTTAGCTTCTTTAGCGAAATTCTCTTGTAGCTTTTTATTGATAGTTTCGGGAATATCCGTTAAATTATATAAGGTAATTCTAGATGACTTCTTCTGCCTGACTGAAGACTTACCAGGAAGTCTTATTTTTTCTCGCATTGCCGGAATATCCAGGTTTCTGAAATAGCTTAAAAACCTTGCCTTAAAACCATTGATATTTTTGATTTGCGAATTTGTTTTATTAAAAAAACTGAATATCGTATTATTAGAAAGAAAAATCAAACCAAAAATCAGAATCATCACCCCGATAATTATTGTGCCAATCTCGCCAACAAGAAAAATGACAATTTGATGAAGCACTGCTCCAACGAGGCCACCGCCCATAACTAAGGAATCATCAAAAAAGCGAAAATAAGTCAAGTATAATTGCCATATTCCTCCGATTCCCGTGCTGTTATGAATCCTTAAATAGCTATAAATTGCTTGATGCGAAAGAATCATCAGCGAAATAAAACATAAAAGAAAGCCGTTTAGCGGTAACGACCTAAAACTTAACTTCTTATGCCAGACTAATAATTTAACGCCTGTATAAATGGCCAAAAACAATAATAGAAAATACCAATCACCGAACATGAACTTAAGCGCAATTTTCATCATAAAACCAACACGACCAAGTTCTGAAAAAACAATTAAGACGATTATTATTAATAAAATTCCTAAAAGTTCGTAATAAAAATCCTTGTTTTTAGTATTTACTTCAGGGATTTTTTGTTTTTCTTTTAGCATACAAAAATACCTCTTTAAACTATTTTAAGCTAAAGAGGCTAAAAAAAAAGTCAAAAAATGACTAATTAGTATTTTTCTGACTTTTAGGTTCGGTGGAAATAACTGCTGGTATAATTACTGGACGACCACGATTTCTTTTAAAGAAAATCTTATTCGCTCCACTTTTAACATCGTTTTTAAATTCCATCCAATTAATAAACCTTTCCGCAAAATGCTTCTGGGCAACTTCTTTAAACATCACTTGAATTTCTTTTTGAATTTCATCATAGTTTTCATCGTGTAAAAAACCACGGGTTACAATCTCAGGTCCTGTAAGGATTTTTTTATTTCTGGCATCAACATTAGAGATAATCAACATCACACCATCAGTCGCAAGACTCTCCCGATCTTTAATCACTACTTCATTTAAATCAAGCACAGATGAACCATCAATCAGAATTTCTTTAGCCGAAAATAAAACATCTTTACCTTGATAGATACCATTTTCAAACTTAGCCGCATAACCATTATCAAGTTCAATTACATCGTTATCTAAATAACCCATTTCCATGGCTAGTTCTTTATGAGCATACTGATGGCGATATTCGCCAATAACCGGAACAAGATACCTAGGATTTATAATATTATACAATAGTTTGATTTCTTCTTTATAAGCATGGCCTGATTGCAGGTCATTACGTTTAAATATCGTGACTTTGGCATTGTTTTTTGATAACATATCATAAGTTCGCGCTGCCATTTTTTCAGTGCCTGGAACAGGAATTGTCATAATCACAATTTCATCATTTTCATCAATATGAACTAAACGATCAATTTTACGGCACATTCTTTGCAGCATATAAAATGGCTCATGTCGATCTCCAGTTACTAAAACAACAAGATTATCAATCAAATTTTTATTCTTCTCATCAATAAAGCGTAGATTTACAAATAAATCCTTTGGTATTTTCAAGTAACCGGTTTTAACACCAATGTCGATAACCCTTTGTGTTCTTCTGCCAATAATCGCTACTTTACGCTCATTAAGCTGAGCCATATCAATAATCTTTTGAATTCTTCTTAAATCGGAAGAAAAGACGGTAAAGATAAGTCTTTTTTCAGAACGATTAAAGATGCTGTTTAGTTTTCGCATCATATTATGATAATTATATTCACTACCAATCTTATCAGCGCCTAAAGAATCAGACATACAAACTAAAATCTTTTTTCCAGCAATCTCTGTAAGTTTATTAAAAGATGTCCGAAAGTTAGCGTCAATATTCTGTTCAAAGGTATAATTACCTGTATAGACAATTAATCCATCCTTAGTCCATAAGATTATGCCAATCGATTCCGGAATGCTGTGTGTCGTGTAGAAAACGCTAATTTTGACATTATCAAATTTGAGCATTTTATCTTCATCGACAGTTATCAGTTTTAAGCCTCGGTAATCAAACTCTTCTTCTCTAAATAAATCCTTTAACATCTCAATAGTAAAACGAGATGCGTAAATCGGACATTTTACAATTGACATTAAATGGGGAACAGCGCCGATATGATCATCATGAGCATGCGATAAAAAAACAGCTTTAACTCGTTCAGCATTATTTTTTAAATAGGTCATATCAGGAAGAATCTTATCAATTCCATATAACTCAACATTTGGATATTTGAGCCCTGAATCCAAAATAAAAATATCCTCATCAACTTCAACGGCATACATATTCTTACCGTTTTCGCCAACACCACCAAAAGCAAAAATCTTAATTGTACTCATTTATTAATCCTCCAAAATGAAAATGAAATGTTTTTGACTTTTATATTATACCAAAAAATTTTATTTTCACAAGCATAAAAGTAGCAAAATCAGAAAAAAAACGAATATTTAACAAAAAATATAGACAATGCGCTTAAAGTTGCATTGTCTATATCTTAATTTTATTTCTTTTTCTTCAATAATACTAATGTACCAATTGTTAATACACCAAATCCAATGATGACTGATTCAATTATAATAATTGTTCTTAATCTATTTCGGCTATTATTAGCGCTATATAAATCATTATTTAAAGATTCATTTTCATTTTCTAACAGATTTCTTTCATTTTCTAAAGCTGCATTATCAGTTTCTAACTGATTTCTCTCATTTTCTAAAGCGTTTCTTTCGGCCTCTAAAGCCGCTTTTTCTGCTTCCAGAGCTTTTCTTTCTGCTTCTAATCGATTATTTTCAGAAATTAACCTTTCCGCAAAATAACTATTGATTGTTTCCATCAGGATTGCTGCAAGTAAAGCATGACCTAAAGCATTAGGATGAATAATATCGGAAGTAAGTGCTGAATGGTCGCCACCATTATAATATCTTGGATTACCATTAAAGGCTGTATTGGCATCACTAATGATAAAAGCACCTGGATTAGCTTCAATAAAATCTTGATAGCCTTGATTCATGCGGTCAATAACAAAAACTGCCGCATCATAAGCATCTTGAACGCTACTAGTCCCAAACATATTATTAACTGCCAGCGCAAACATTCCATTTGCAGCATGATATGGCGGAACATAGTTACTGAACCAAACGATCAGGGCTTCTGAATTTAACTCTCTGATAGCATTTATGATTTCTTCGACATTAAACATTAAGTATGCAATTAAATAATCAATTACCGGTGTTTCTGTTATATCATCATTTAAGTAAGCCAAAGCTTCTTCAATTGTTTCTCTTAAATAATTCGGACCAAATGAAAAGCCACCTTGATTAGTATTATTTATACCCTGAAGATCATTTCCACCAATGGAAATATTGATAATATCAGCTCTTTTAACATCATTTTGTGTAGCTTGAGCTAAAGTTGTCTCAAGAGTTAGTAACTCAATCATATCGCGATCGATAACCCCTCTTGTCCGCCCGGAATTACGGGCACGGTTGATAACTTCCCAACCTTTTGTCTGTTCTATTATCGCTGCATAATTTCTACCGCCAGCTAACAAAGGAATTGCTGGATTGACGATTCCTGCTTGCCCATAAGCAATGGAATCACCTAAAATAACTAAAGTTTTTTGATTAGTATTCGCTTTAATACTTTGGCTAAAAAATAAGATAGTGCATAAAAAAATTGTGATAATAATTATATTCTTTTTCATTTTTTTCTCCTTTTGAAGGTTAACCTCTATTCGATTATATCACCTTTTTTTTAGATTTTTTTCATCATTTGAAGTTAAAAATAAAAATCAAAGGAAAAGAAAATCGATTAATTGAGCTTAATAAGGAATTAAAGGCATTTGAAAAAGAGGTCGGAGAAAATCTTCAAAGTGAATTAGGAATTTATTTAAGAGTTCAAAGATCAATTCAGGTTGAGGGAACTTTCGGGGTAATAAAGGAAGATTTAAGATATCGGAGAATAAAAAGACGAAGATTAGAAAACGTCAAAACAGAAATTATGTTAATAGCTATAGGTTTTAATCTTCTGAAATATCATCGGAAGAGATATAGAGAACCGATAACTGCTTAAAATAAAATGGTATAAAAAGTAAGGATTTTGAACAAATCCCTTTTTAGTGTGCTAAAAAATGAAAATTTGATATGAAATATCTGAATAAAAGAAAAAGGAAGCCGTAAATTATTCAGCATTTATTTCTAAACTCTAAATAATTACAGCCCCTAAATTTATTTATCATTATAATGTATTAGTTATTCAAAAATTATCTATTGAAGTATTGCTCCAATAATTCATTAAAATCTGCAACCAAAACGTCAATACCGCTCACACCTACTGCAAATTCTTTTTCACCTTTATTATAATTTCGCTGTTTGCCAAAAAAAACTTGGTAACAAACCACTTTGAAAATTAAAATCATTAAAATTCCAGATATCCGCATCCCATAATAAAGTTTCAAGAAAAAAAAGCTTATTTAAGTCTTCTATTTGAATAGTTGTGCCTAAATTCAAATTATTTGGCATTGTATTATAAAAATAACTATTGACAGCTCGAACAGAATTATTATGATGTCTATTAATACGTGCAATAAAAGCATCTCTTACGTGGCCAACTACATTGCCTAATGATAATCCATTTTCAATATAAACAACAATAGCAGTTCCAACAAAACCACTAGCAAAATTATTGCTTGTTACGCTTCCTACGTTAAATGAATTTTTAACAATTAATTCCACTGCAAGGCCAACTAGGCCACCTGCATTACTATTAGAAAGATTATGAGGAGAATTTGCTTCTATATTTCCACTATTAAAAGAATTAATAATATAGCCCTCTGAAGTATTATCCCTATGGAGGCCAACTAACCCTCCAGCATAGCTATCTGAGTCCCACCGTGCAGTAGCTATTGCTGTAACATCCCCACTATTAAATGAAGCATTTATTGATGATATAAAAGCATCGCCTATTAAACCGCCTGCAGCAACAAGATTAACTCCCGTTGCGTCAATTTTTCCACTATTGTAAGAGTTCACGACTGTTACATGGATTAAACGACCAGCTATCCCACCTGCGCGTACAGTTGTGGCATTGCTAATTGTAATATTTCCTGTGTTGAATGAGTTTAATATAAGTCCAGAGCTCATCAAACTAACTAAACCTCCAGTCTCCGATTCACTTTCGATATCTCCTGTATTATAAGAATTAATAATCCGAGATTCATCACCCGACAAATAGTTAATCAGTCCCCCTACACTTCCTCTTGCACTTAAATTATTTGCATTAAATGAATCAATTATTTGAACATTTGACCCGCTTATAGCTAAACCGCCAACGATACCATTTTTCACACTAATTTTTCCAGAGTTAAAAGAATTAATAATACTTGAGTCACTTCCAATATTTCTGATTAGGCCACCAGCGTCACCACGATATAATGTAAAGTTACCAGAATTAGACGAATCAGAAATATCTACTGTATATACTTCTTCCCGAAACCTAATAGAACCATGACTAGAACTTACTAATCCGCCAGCATCAACGATGCCGCTAGATTCTTCAAAATCACTAAAAATATTAACGGCAGCATGCGATTCCATTATTTTAATACTAGTTGAATAGCGACCACCAGCTCCGACTAAGCCACCTATGAGGATAGAAGCTGAACCTAAAGATAATGCTTTAACATTGCCACTTACATGACAATTGATAAAAGTATTTTCACCTTCAATTCTTCCTACTAAACCGCCAACAAAGAAATCTTTTCTATAATCGCTATTTCTAGTAATAGAAAAATCAATATGTAGTCGTATATTTCTAAATGTTGCATTTCTAGCATATCCAAATAAACCAGAATGCTCTTGATTATTTGACGGCATTGTCAAATTTGAAATAGTAAAATTATTGCCTATAAAAATACCTTCGAATGAGCTTTCTTCAGTTCCAATTGGCAACCATTCTTTTCCACCCAAATCAATATTATTGACAAGCGAAAAAACACCTGTGAGATTATTTCTAATATTATCTAAATCTTCGACACTTGAAATTTCAATTACATTAGCAAATTGCCACTTAGCAAACAAAGTAATATCGGAAGAAAATTCATCTCCTGAGCGTAACCGAGTTGTTTGATTACCTAATCCTAATGGATCTAAAAACCAGCCAATAAAAATATAATTTGCTTTTTCTGGTTCAACAAGTATTGTATCTTCTCCTAGTAAATGCACTATTGGATAATTATTATTAAATGTTCCAGTAAATGCTTTGTTTCCAACATCTCTATAATTGATTGCCAAAGATGTCTCTACTGCTTTATTAGCCTGACAACCAAGAACAATTATAATTAATGACATTGTCGTCAATATAGTGATTACTCTTTTCATTGTTTTCCCCCTTAATATTTATTAAACAAATAACATTGTACCACAATTTGTCGTTTTTTGTCAAAAAAACCAATAACTTGATTTTTAATAAATCACTTCATAATTCATAAGTAATCTATAAACAACTGTGACCAATTTTTTTATTGCAAAACCAGCTTACTTCAAAAAAAGAAAACTATCTCAAAGTAAATAGTCTTCTTTTTGCTTTATAATTTAAACGAAAATAATATCATTTTATAATTTTTATAATTTTGATTGTTTTTACTAATAAAAATATATAAATAAAATTCAATAAAATTATAACTACTAAAAATATAATATCTAAATAGTCATAGGAAAAGCCAAGCAAAAATAAGCCACCAATAGTAATATGCCATGGCAAAGTTAAAAGATTTATATACCAATGCCTTTTCATTATAATTTTTTTCGACTCACTTCCGTCTGAAGCAAATACTTCTTTAATTTTTTTCGGATTCGTTTCATTTTCAGCTAATAAAGCACTTTTTTTAAATAAAAACTTTAGAAAAAAGCCATTAACGAATAAGAAAATAACGATTAACACAAAACTTACATACTGTATTTCAGAAATAATTATTCCTCCTTAAAAAAGTCCAATCATTTGATTAACCAACTCCATTAAAAATTGAAAACCATGCTGTGTGTCAGGTATAAACCCGGCTGTGACGCCTAAAAACATTGATGTTAATAGTCCGCCTTGTGAAGGCATTCTTCCATGCATTGCCATAGTAGACAAACTATATAAAATTCCGCCCATAGATGCATTCATAGTAATTTTTAACGAATGAGCTCCTACCACTGCCAAAGGCCTTAAAAACTTGTGAGTCTGCGATATTGTTTTTGCACTTTTGACAAAACCACCCCAATGAAAATTAGCTCCACCAAAAATAGCTCCTGTAATCGCTCCAGTTCTTGCGCCTCCCCATGCACCTTGCCAAAATCTAGTCATACGACTTTCGTCCTCTGATACAGAAGTTAAACCAGCTAAACCACCAAGTCCTCCGCCTGCTAAAGATCCGATAAATGCACCCTTTATTGTAGCGTGTAATAAACCTGCTGTCGCTCCACCTGTCTTAAGTGTCAAAATTCCTAATCCCGCAATTAACGCAACCGTACGAATCATATCCCGATTATCCGCATACCAAGAAAGAGTATTAAAGAGCCATTGAGGCATGTTCCCATCAGAATCAATAAACATGGTCGGACAATTATTACAATAACAGAACAAATTAAGTCCACTAATTCGACTACTATCTAAATAATTTATATCAATTGGATTCCGCTTATGACTTTTTTAAGATATTTTTCTGATATCAATATTTTACATTAAAATTTTTTATTTTGCAATTAATATTATTTTAAAACGTTATAATTATAGATATTTTTTAGAATAAAGCTCGCCCTTCTATAATATTTCATCATAAATATTTTTTGGGACTGGCTGTATTTGTAATGCTTCATTACAGTTTGAGCATTTATCCTACGTACCATAAAAAAAGACTGTGACTTCAGTTTTTAAATTTGAACTGAAATTGCAGTCTTTTGATTTTATTTAATTATTTTCGTCATGTGAATCTTCTAGTGCGGAATCTATGCCTTTTGCTTGCTTTGAAAAAAGCTTGTTTATAACTCCAAAATCATCAATATCATAAAGTTTTTCCATATTCGGCAAATACTTAATAAATGCTTCCTCAACTGCTTTTGTAGGGAGAATTTTAATTACGCCATTACTTTTATTGAAGACACTTTTGTAATTTTTCACAACAGCGTTTTGTTCATTGGCTATATAACGAAAATTTGCTTCTCTATCATCTCTTAAACGTGCTTTAATTATTTTATCCAAATTTGCCCATTCAATTGTATAAATATGTTTAAAAAGCTTTTTAGAATGAAGTCCTTTTTCATCAATTTCAACCCATTCCCAAGTATACTTAACTATGCACAAAAAACCACAAGTGATTATTATGCTTCCAAAAAAAGCTGGCAAGACGCCCTCTTCTCCTATTAAAATGGCTATAAGTGATACTAATGCACAGGAAAAAGGAATTATTGCAAATAACAAAAAAACAATTCTTGAAAATGTTATAAAATGCCTTTTATTCTTCAAAAAAACACCCCTATCAATGCAAAATTAAAATCTTATTAGAAGAGATTTTCCCCTAGGCGAACGTCTAAATTATTGCAGTTTGTGATTTTAATTAATTTCTTCTTCATCTAACTTTTCAGGCACAACTTCTTTACTTGCTTCCATATTAAGTGTTCGATTTTTTATTAAATTATAGTTCTTTATTTTAGAAATAAGTTCAATAACTTTATCTTCCGGGATTCCGATAATTTCTTTATCCGAATAAAATCTTATTGTTCCAAGCAATTGCGCAGTAAAAACTATCTGTATTTGCTCTTTTTGTCTTCTAGCTTTACCATGCGACATTCCTGCTAGGCTTTTTTTTGAAAAAAATAACCAAGCTCCACCTTGGAACATTCCTATCACACGTATTTCATACATTTCTTCCCAAGAAATATTTCTTTTGAAAAAAACACCGAACAATGATCTTTTAACACCCTTTTCATCAATTTCTACTATAGGCCAAAAAAGCTTTATTGCAATAAAAGTTAATAACCAAGGCAAAATAACAAGCATAAATAACAATATTATCAAACCGCTATCTACTTCACCTTCCCATGCTGGTAAAATAAATAGGAAGAATACAATTGTAACAGGAATTGTATAAAACAGTAAAAAAATGGGGAGAGCGAGCGATACAATAAATTTTTGCTTAATATGTAGTGGTTGTTTATTTTTTGATTGACAATCCATTTTTTCACCCCATAAGACTATTTTTAAAATAAATAAATCACTTTATTTGAAACAGAGAAATTATTAGTTTTCTTTATATTGTTTGTTTGACGTGGCGGAACTAATGGTTGGCCAAAGGTTCCTCTTGCCATATAGGAACCAACTGTAGTAGCTAAAACAACTTATAACTTGATAACTCCACTATGAAGTCTACTTGTCATATCTAATATAAAATGGTTTGTACTCATTCAAATCACCACAAACTAAGAATTTACTCATCAGACTTAATAAAATATTTTTGATTTTTTCGTTTAAACTTATAAAACGGAGCATTTGGTATTACAGATAACTTTCCAAATCGTGCTTCAAATCTTTTTTTAGAACTTCCAACTATTTCATATATATGTTGAATAAATTCAAAAAAAGTAAAATTCATCAGTGATGGCTTTTGCTGAAAAACAGTAAATTGAAAGTCTGGCATTATATCTTTTATCATAGATAATAAATCATACAAAGACTCACAACTTTCAAAAAAATTAAGATAACAGGCACTAATATGCCACCAACAACCTTCTTGATTATTGATGTTATCTATATAAAGAATCTTAGAAAAAATCAAATCTTTTTTTAAATATTTAAAATATTTTTTATTATTATCAATGATCATGCTCTTTGTATTTTCTGTCATTTCGACACTAATATAAAAGCTTTCAACTGCCATAAACTATTTCCTCACTTTGTTAAAACTATCCAAACATATTTCATTCCTCGTAATGCCTTGTGGGTATGATGTCCATTAGTTATTTCGAATGTGCCATTTGCCAGTCTTATAACAGTAATAGGATTATACCTACCTGTACTGTGAATTCGATTTATGTGTTCAACAACGCGCCCATTCCTTGCACCAACTGTAACAAATTCATCAACTGGATTATTAACAATTAAATCATGTCTAACTTTAAATGCGATTCTTCCAGAATTTTTAAGACCATTATAGATTCGACCACCCAAAATACTACCAGTAATACTTCCTACTATCCAACCTAATTCATATCCCCAGCCCAGAGCTTCCGTCACATATCCTCCTGTAAGCCCTAGAACTCCTGCTCCCATTAAACTTGCACCAAAACCAGCAAAAGGTGTTTTTAATAAAATCGCTCCTGCAACAAAATTAAGCCCAGATTGTATTTGCATTGCTGCTTTTGATTCGACACCCGATGCCTCTAAAATATTAGAAGTCATCATAGATCCGCCTGCTATCATTAAGGACACCCCAAATGCTTGACCACCAGGGACAAACATTAAACCGACACCTCCGGCAATTAGTAATCCACTAAGTACCCATTGCCATGGTGTTGGGCTAGTTCCGTCACCATCCAAATACATAACCGGATTATTTAAACAATAAACAAATAAATTGAGGCCAGAATATCTTTCTAAATCTAAAAAACTCACATCATCCGCACTAATAAAACGATAAATCGAAGGATCGTAGAATCTACTCATCAAATAATACATTTTGACGTGTTCATCCCAATAATATCCTTTATAACGCATCACATTAATATTACCGATATGATTTTCAAATCCCGAAACTACACCACTAGATGAATCATAAATTACTGTCCCATTTATTAACATTCTTTGAAACAGAACGATTATTAAAAACACAAACTGCAACTCTTAGTTTTAACACCTAAATTATTGCAGTTTGTGATTTTATTTAATTTCTCCTTCTTTATCTAACTCTTCAGGTACAACTTCTTTACTTGCTTCCATATTAAGTGTTCGATTTTTTATTAAATTATAGTTCTTTATTTTAGAAATAAGTTCAATAACTTTATCTTCTGGGACTCCGATAATTTCTTTATCCGAATAAAATCTTATTGTTCCAAGCAATTGCGCAGTAAAACCTATCTGTATTTGTTCTTTTTGTCTTCTAGCTTTACCATGCGACATCCCTGCTAAGCTTTTTTTTGAAAAAAATAGCCAAGCTCCACCTTGGAATAATCCGACTACGCGAATCTCGTATAATTCTTCCCAAGAAATTTTTCTTTTAAAAAACTGTCCAAATAATTTTCTTTCAATACCATGCTCATTAATTTTTACAGTTGGCCAAAATAGTTTAACAGAATATAAACCAGAAGCCCACGGAAATACTATAAACATTATAAAAAGTATAATAAATCTTCCAGTCGCATCTGCGTCTTCTCGCCATACTGGTAAAATCGCAAAAATAAATATAGGCGTAGTTATACTTCCAATAGCAAAAAAAATTAAAGGGCATGCAAGCCATACGATAAATTTTTGTTTAACATGATTTTGATAATCATAATTTAAATCAGCAGCCATTATTTCACCCCATAAGACTATTTTTAAAATAAATAAATCACTTTATTTGAAACAGAGAAATTATTAGTTTTCTTTATATTGTTTGTTTGACGTGGCGGAACTAATGGTTGTCCGAAGGTTCCTCCTGCCATATAGAAACCAGCTGTAGTAGCTAAAGCAACTGATAACCCTATAACTCCACCATAAATACCATTTACTACAAAACTTGTTGCGTTTGGCGCTAAAGCTTGTGCAAATCGTTGACCAAAAGTTCCTATTAAAGGTTCATCAATATTTAGTGCTGAACCAATCCCAAAAAATATTAAATTAGTCATAGCTGAAACAGCTCCATTCATGAAATGCATTTCGTTAAGTAAATCGAATCTCCCTGTTGTCATTTGACTATTAATTATACTTCCTGAATAACCTCCAAGAAACCCAAAACCAACTGTTGCCAACAAACCAAAGGGACCACCAATTGCGAGTCCAACTCCAAGACCTAAGCCACTTATTGCTCCATTTACGAAACCACTCGCAAAAGCAGCCCAAGGATCTTGACCCGTTGTAACTGCCGTTATAAGATTTGATGCTCCACTAATAGTTCCAACAGTAAGAGTTGTAAATAAAATACCAATCACTAAGGTTGATATCGCAAAATTCCCAGCAGGGTCAAAAAACATAGTCGGACAATTATTACAATAAACAAATAAATTGAGGCCAGAATATCTTTCTAAATCTAAAAAGCTTACATCGTCAGCCGAAATAAACCGACAAATTGAAGAATCATAATAACGACTTGCCAGATAATAATAACCTGTTTCTAAATCATAATAATATCCTTTATATCTAAATGGATTTAAACCAGAAACTATTCTCGCAACCTCACTAATCCCAGCGACAGTAATCGTTTCATGATTCCCAAATGCATCAGAATACTTATATTCACAAATCCTTCTACCACTACTATCTATTATACCATAGATATTTAACATCATATCTCTTAAATAGTAAAAAGTTCCTTGATTTTGCTGCTGATCTGAATATGTAAAGCCCATTATTAAACCTCTAGGGTCATAATGAAAATCAAAGCGATATGAATTTGCTGAATTTTCATTAACTTCCGCAATTAATTTATTACCATCATAATAGTATCTTGATTGATTTAATCCACCTTGATTTGATGATTCTTTAATGATTCTTAAGCCATTCACGTTATACGCAAACTCAAGATTAAGATTATTTATACTATCATTATATTGAGTCAACCTTCTACCAACATAAGTATAATTGATATCTTTGATAATTGTTCCATTACTATGACGTTCGATTCTTTTTAAAGGATTACCCATGTAATCAGGATTATAAGTAATGGCAACTGTTTTATCTATATAACTAATTGTCCTTAATTGATCAGTCTGTCTTCCTAATTCATCCTGATAACCAAAGCTAGTCCGATTTTCAACCCCATTATTATTGCGCACAATTTCGTCAAGATTACCATTATCTTGATAACTGTAATTAATAGTCCCATTTTCGGTTACCTCTTTTACTAGAAAGTTTGCTCCATTATAACTATAACTATTAATTAAATTATCATTCAAACGAATCTCTTTAATATTGCCAATTTGATCATAATTATAGCGATAATTTAAACTCTGTAAACCAAAAGAAATGCGCTCCTGACCTATACGACCTGTTAATCTTCTAAACTCATCCAAAGGTGTGCTTTCTAAATCCAAATTCTTGACTATAATGTTTTGCTGCCCACTATTAATAATTTCTTTGCGAACCAAGCCATTACGGTCAGTCTCTAAACTAAAATTATTAAAAGTTAAAATATTCCTTAGTACCGCCAAATTTTCCTCAAAGAATGGTCGATAAGCTACCGCATCAATTAGACCCATTAATGAACTATTTCCATTATTTATTTCACGACCAATACTTAAAGTTAAAAGCCTGCCAAGCTGATTAATCCTGAAAGTATGATCTATCTGCCAGCCATTAATCATAACCCGACCGCTTGCATTTGGTCGGAAACTAATGGAAACTATATTCCAAGGATTAGCTTGTTGTGCAAACTCACCACAATCAAACTCTTCGTTATTAATTTTAATAAAAATATGATTATTTTCTTTTCTGAATAAACCAATATTTTGAGTTCCGTCATTAAATTCAAAAAAATATTGCGTTCTTCCGCTTCCAAAAAACCTGAATCTTAAGCCAATTGTAAATCCTGTACTATTGCTAGGTGCCGAAACTCGATAAAGTAATTCACCACCTGTTGCTAATAGGCATTGTCTCTGTAAAATCTCATCATAGGCAAAACCAACAAAATCCTCTGAGCTTTGCTCGCCATTTAAACCTTTTGTTGAGCCGTGAAAAGGAATAACATTATAATCATTAGCATTAATTACTGCCGTTGATACTCTGCCACCGATATCATAATCGCCTCTAACGGCTTCGTATAGATGTCTTGTCATCTGATAGATTCTTGCCATATGACCAATTGTTTCCTGCTCCGAAATCGCGAAAGTAATTTTACTTAATTGAATAAACGCCCTATTTATTTTAGCATTATAATTCGCATTTGTATATTCAAAACCAAAGCTGATAACTGAAGGAATTATTGTTCGTGTCCAACTGCGAAAGCCAATGGCACTACCATTAACAAAAATTGTAAAATCCGTGTAATCCCTATTTGCTTCTATTCCTGACTTCCAACAAACACTCACATAGCTCCAGTCATTTGTTTCGATCGTCACTGGTATGATTATATCAATTACTGGCACAACTGGTCTTAAAATCCACAAACGTAATTGTTGCGTATTTATAATAGAAACCTTTATCTGATGATCAAGATTACCACAAGAAAATATTACGGCATTATTTATATGACGCCATGGTAAAAACCAGAAACCAATGTTAAAGTTACTCAGAATGTTTCCAATTTGATTCCTAAGATCGTAAGATAAATCCATCTCTAAATTATTAGTAGCTCTGGAAAATAAAACATTTCTATTGGCATGTTCGTTTATTTCCAGATGTGCTCCACTTTTAATCGGAATCATCGTACTTGATCTTTGCCCTGTTCTTAAGAATAATTCTTTTGTTCCTTGGAAAAAGGCATTACCATATAAAGAATTTAAATCTTCAAAACTTTCACACATCACTTCATAATCTGGTTCTAAGTTATTTTGAAAACCGGAATTAGTGATACTTCGTCTTTTATTATTGTTAAATGAATAGGTTTTAGCGAAATTATTAGCTCTTTCATAATGAAAATCCGTAACTAAATGTCCATTATCCACTTTTTGCAAGCTACCATCTACATTAAAAATGAATTCGGTTTTCTTTAAAGAGGTATGACTAAAGCTACGATTATTTACTTTAATAGTTCTCTCAGTCTCATCATACTGATAATCAAAATGAAGATTACCTTTATATCTGATTTCTGATAATCTTTCTTTACCGTCATAATTGAAATTAAAACTATTATCCAAACCATAATCTTTTCTTTCAACTAAACCTCTGGAATTATAAGAAAAGTTAGTGACTGGAATTTGGTTTAAATTGACTGATTCTAACTCATTTAAACCTGTATGATTTAAAGTATAGGAACTTGATCCAGCTTTAAAACCTGATAAATTATTATCAATATCATATTGATAATCAATATTTTTACCATCAAATGATTTTCTTGTCAATAAACCCGTATTAGTTGATTGAAAATTAATTTCTGTTCCGGTTGGCTTTGTAATTCTTGTTAAATCCTGCACGTCGTTATAAGTAAAACTAGTAGTATTTCCAGCTAAATCACTCTTACTCAAAATCCTCCTACTATTAAAGCTTGCGCCTACCTCTAAATAATCTCTTTGTCCTGCTGTGACATTGGGATTAGTTTGTTTTCTAATACTTCTGGTTACATTATTGAAGTTATCAAATTCATTTTCAACAGTTTCCCATCTTAAAGAATCAGTCCAGGCCTTTTTAACCCGGCCATTGTGATATTCAACATCAAAAAGGCCATTGGCTTTTTCGATTGCTTTTCTTCTTTTATTGAATGTTAATGTTTCATCAGCTTCAAAAAAAGGTAGAACATCTGTATATACTTGAATTTCTGCAAACTCAAAACGATTAGGTAAAATATCTGGGTTATTGATTCTGATCCTAATTCTATCATAGCTTTCTTTAGGAATAATCTGTACTGCCTGACAAGTCCAGTCATTTCCGGAAATTATAATTTCTTTAGATTCAATAATCCGATTATCTCTCATAGTACTCAAAATAGCACCGACACCACTTATGTTTCGACTGGAAATACTTCTTGACCAGATTACTGCTGTTGCTGGTTTAATTGTTCTTAATGGTAAATTAATATGTTGGGTTACATAAGTCGCAGTTCTTAGAATCGTTGTCTCTCCCAGGATTGGAATTGTTCCTTCAGTATGGCTACTAACAAGATTATTTAAAGCATTCTTATCCAGTAAATTATAAGCTGGATCAGTTCTGAAATTATTAAGAATAATGTTGGATTTATTAACTAATCTATCACCATCAAAATCGTATGTGACCACGTTTTTTTGGTGGTCGACTTCACAAGCCAAAACATCATTAGTAAATTGAAAGTAGCTTGTTTCGGCTCTGTCATTCACAACTTTCACATGGTTATCTTCATTAGTTATTTCTAAAGAACGCTGATTATGATAATCCTCACTAATACCATTGATTATATTATTTACTCTATCATCTGAAAAAATATATTTCTGATGTTCCTTAGTATTATGATCAACTAACTCCAGAGTCTGGATTTTGTCAGAAGAATTGATTTCATAGTTAATAGAGGTACTTTGAATATAAGTCCCCCGATTATAATACTTTATCTGAACTAATCTGCTATCCAGATAAGTAAAATGAATCTGAAAATCCCTTGTCACATCTGTATTAAAAATATTCAGGCGAAAATCTATACAAGTCACAAAACGATTAGCGTTTCCTCTTCTTAGTCTGATTTCCGCTAAGGTACTATTAATCCTGATTGGTGCCGTAGCGGCATTATCTTGGGAGATCCGATATAAAATATTATTACTACCCAAAACTGTTTGGATAATTCCATTTTGGTTATAAGTACTAATACTTCCATCAAAGCCCTGAACTACGATATTTGAACCCTCACGAACAAGTTTACTCATCGTTTCACTATGATAAAAAGTATTAGCCTCACCATCGATCTCTTTAATATAACTAGTTTCCGTTCCTAAAAAATCAGTTAAGGTAATCCGCTCAGTTTGAATATTAACTATTACATTTAAACCAAAACGCATCCCCTTTCCAAAAAAGTTATTAATTTCTGTTGAATTCGAATCAAAAAATAATCTGAGGTTAAAAAATTCCTCAAACATATTCAAAAGTGGGATATCTAAAAAAAGATTTCGGTTAGTTCTTCTTGGATTAAGGTCAACTATCCCTGTTATCCCACCAACTGTATCGGTTAAATGTCTGGTATTTCTTCTGATTAAAGACATTCTAATTATCCCCCTCTTGATATATGGATTTCTCAATTAAATCTAAATCCTTGATTATCTCCATCTCTGTAAAACTAGTCAGGAATTTCTCTCTGTTACCGCGGCCTGAAATAAAAATAATATCACCTTCATTAGCATCAGCGATTGCCTTTTTAATCGCTTCCTCACGGGATATGATTATTTCATGACTCGCACCCTTTAAAGCCTCTGCCTGATACTTTAAAAAGTCATGCGCCTCAAAATTAGCATTACTATTACTAGTCAGATAAACATGATCGGCATATTTACTCATATATGCTCCAGCTGCTTTAATCGCTTTCGTTTTTTCCTGATAATAAATTTCTTCCGGAAAGTCTTTAATAAAGCCTTTAAAGTCTACACCTTCTGCTCCGGCAACTACCAGAAGCTTGTTGTGATGCATCTTTTTCAGCTCTTCTAACTGTGGTAATAAATCAATACTTAAAATAATCGTTCTTTTCTTATATTTAAATACTTCCTCACGACCTGGTACTGTAATATTTAAAAGAAAATCTTTAAAGACGTCTATATCAAGTTCATCACAAGCTTTAAGAATTCCTAATACACATAAAATGTTTTCTAAATGAAAAGGCATTATTAGTTTTGACTGTAAAGCAAATCTTTCACTTTTTGTGTTGATTTCCATCTCAAGACCTTCTAATGAAAGACCATTATTTTTTTCTTTAGTAAGCACAAAGTCAAACATTTCTGAATCAAATCCTCTGACATTTATTACATAATTAAGCCCAAATAGTATTTTTTCATTAGAACTGATATTAAGAAGTTCCTCCATCATTTCTTTGGTAGTTCCTCTTGTTAAGCCAAAAACTAACTTTGAACTATCATTAACCCGCATAAATCTTTTCTTCAGATTAATATAATAATTATGGTCATAAAACAAACTATGTCCCGGAATTATTCCGGTTAAAGCCCTGACATTAAAGGGTAAGTCATCAGCTAATCCTTTATCAATCGCTGTCTCGTTGACCTCTAAAACCAAATAATCTGTCCCATAAGCTTCTGCTTCATTGATGATATTAAAAATCGTTTTTTCATTATATAAAGGCACTTCTACTGGCGCAAAACCTTTAAAGCTAGCCGGACTATCAACCCCCAGACTTGAATAAAGAATTGATTTTTTGCCTTTGAATTTTAAATATTCATGAACGAGATAAGTTACCGTTGATTTACCACGACTTCCTGTTGTGCCAATTATCTTAACATTGTCTAAGGATGTTCTGCCTTTAACAAAGTTATTTTTTGTGATTTGTGCTTCATACTTCTTTTGAAGCTCAGATTTTATCTCTGATAGTTTTTTCATTAATCGTTCACTCCTATCGGTAAATAATGATATTCCAAACTAATTTCTGCCTGACCGATAGACTGATTTAAGGCTAAATCTTTAAAAACAGCTATTGGTAATAGTACATTTAATCTTCCTTGCTGGTCTACGATTTTAGAGATATTTATAGTTGGCGCAATCGTAACTCTGATTACTCTTTGGCCATTATTATTTACTCTGATATCCCAATAACCATTAGAATCAAGTTCACCTCGGTTATTATATATACCTTCTCTAATAAAGATCGGTCTTCTTTGATGGTGAAGAGTAAAAGTATAGACATCATTTTCTCGATCATAAGTGAAGACATGATTATTGATTCGGCCTTTTCTTGGTTGTCCGATACTTTCACTTAAGATATATCTGGTCTCAGGTATTAAATAGTTACTATCCGCTAACGGATGATTCATATTCCGATCACCAAAATATTTTCTTCCTTGCGAAAAATATAAAACACCCTCTTTCATTACTGGTGGGATAATCCGTTCCGTTAAAGTAGCTCTGTCTTCATTGGAAAATTCTATGATCTCCAATCTTCTTGAAGTATTAGTTACCCCTAATTTAGCTAAACCACCGAAATCAGTAGCGTGAAAGAATAAATCTTTAGTTCTTTGCAGATTTATATTTCTGAAGATTATCGTTTGTCTTTGATTACTGGCTGTAATTGTTATTTCATAGTTTAAGCCATGATGAATTTCGATATCTGTTATACTGATATTAAAAAAGTTTGTGTCTGCCCGACCTAATAGCTCAATCTGCTTATAATAAACTTCATGCTGTAATCCATCATTCTTAGTTCCGGTGATTGCTAAAACAATATTTCCTTCTCTGGCTGAACCCCAGTGACCATACATAAATTGGCCGCTTAAAGTATAACGACCCGCCATTTGCTCGGTGATAGGACTAAATACCGTCCAAGTCACATTTTCTGGCACGTCAAGACTATATTCATTTAAGTTATTGGCATTAAATCTTAACTGAAAATCACCTCTTGGTTGCCAGGTCATAATTCAACCTCACTTTCAAAGCTTAAAGGCTCTCTACTATCATTAACAAATAACTTCATAACAATCTGACCATTTTCGATTCTTAACGGCACTTTTGCGCCCCGAAACTGTAAAACCAGACCTTTTGATTCAGGCCTTAAGATAAAGTAATTAGCCTGATATTCTTTTATTCCGGCACTCATTTTTTCACACCATCTAATTTAACCTTCAATTCATTAACAATCGACTTATAAAAGTCTACTTCCGCTTTTAAATCATTCGTTTTTAAATCCACAATTTTGTGGATATATTCAACAA
>WRBM01000028.1 GCA_009784525.1 Erysipelotrichales bacterium
TAATTCAGAGTTTGAGGAATAGCGGTCTAACAACACCTTTAAGGTTACAGGTTAGCCTGTAATTTCTTATAAAGAAAAGAAGCGCAGTGTTTCTTTAAAGCGTATTTATTTCGCTTTTGTTCTGAAGTTACAGATGAACTTCTAATCGTAACGGTAATGTTAGACCGCTATATGGTTTTAGGGTTATATTTAAGAAAAATTCTCACATATGCGCGTGTGTAATATAGATAATATTAATTATAAATATTGTTATAAGATGAAAATAGAAATTACTAATGAATGAAAAATGCCTTTACTACAACATTTTTCACACAGTTTTTCTTTGTGAAAGTCTTAATTCTTGAGAGCTTCACAGATGTTTGTTGGAAAAAGATAAAAAGAAACCTAATAAAAATGGCAATTTATAGGTGTTAAGTTGTTGTGTTAAAGCAGTGTAAAATAGTATCTTTCATCTTTGAAAAACAAAAAATATATACGAAACACAAGAAAATGTCGAGAAATGTTGGTAAAAATAACTTATATTTATTGACATTTTATTATTACGTAGTATAATATACTTTTGTGTTAAAGGTGGTATATAATGAACAAGGAACTTAAATTATTAAAACTTAAAAAGATTTTTTTTATTGCTTTATTGGCAGTAGTCTTAGTGACCATAAACATTCTTTATGTTTTTTTGGATGCGGCTGATAATGATGAGGTAAATATAAATGAGGCTAACGAAGTGATTCCAGTAGGAAATTGGCTTGATGCTGGTTTTTTTGATCCGAATTGGCGTGATGGCAATGGGGATGGCACGGCTAGTAATCCGCATATCATTACAACTGCGGTTCAATTGGCTGGTCTGGCTCACACAATTAATGGTGGTTCTGGGCAGAATAATACGGAATTAAGTTCAACAGTAGCAGGCACAATGGCGACTCAGAATACGCAACTTTTATTTGGCGTGCATGTTCATTTGGGCGCTGATATTGATCTTAGAGAACGGGCATGGGTTGCTATTGGTGGTCACATCCGGGCTTTTAGAGGCATCTTTGACGGACAAGGGCACACAGTTACCTTGCCGAGCACTTTACGTTCGCATGTTGGTAATGGAGCAGATAGAGGGTTTGGTCTTTTTGGCGGACTTGGAAGTTTTGCGGCAGCTAATCCAGCTATTGTCAGAAATCTGATTGTCGATGGTGATGTTAATAATTGGCAATGGAACGGCACAACCCCAGGTTCCAGTGGAACAGGCGCAATTGCTGGTCATACAGTTAGTTTTGCGAGACTAGAAAATGTCGGAAGCCGAGTTAATTTTTCTGGAAAAGGCGCAATCTTAAATAACGGTAGAATCGGCGGTATTGTCGGTGTTGCGCTTCAATCAGGCTCAACAACAAATACAACTATAATTGACCGTGCTGTTAATCATGGTAATATTAATGGTGTTTCCGGAACAGAAGCAAGAGTAGCCGGGATTATTGCGATGCGTGGTACTAATGTTATTTTTACGGGAACAAATCTAGCAAATTATGGTAATATCACTTCAGGTACTGTGCTCGCTGCTGGGGGCATCATCGGTACAATAAGAGGCGCCAGCGGTGGCGGTGACAGTGTTCGCAATGCTTATAATCGCGGAAATATAACTGTTACTGGTCCGGTATCGGGTTCACAAGGAGCAGTTGGCGGTATTTCTGGTGATACCCTAACCACTGGAGCTGTTACAATTACGAACGTTTATAATTTTGGAACTATCAGTGGTCCGGCAACCGCAAGAGCCAGGCAAATCCTAGGGCTTGTCAATGCCAGTACCGCAACAGTTACACAGGCCTTTGGAAGAACTGGCGGACTAGAGATAACTAATGGTGGAGGCACGGCTACTACTCGTGGTTTTTTTAATGATCAAGGCATTTTGACTACGGGTGCTACAAGTGGTCAAACTTTAACCCAGGTTATCAATAATAATAGAGGAGCTGGTCAGCCACTTTGGACTAACCCTTATCATATTAATAGCAGTAATGAATTAACTACAGACCCATTACCGACATTTATTGCCCCGTTATTGCAACCACAAAACATTCAGATTGAGAGTCAGTCTGAATATATTACATGGACAGCAGTTTCTGGAGCTTTAGGTTATGCTGTTTTTGGTGATGGAGCGTTTTTAGAAATTGTTTCTACAAATCGATTTGCACCGCGACTAAGTAATTTGGAAAGTGGCAGTAGCCATAATATCGAGGTTATTGCTTTAGGAAATAACATTTTATCATCTAATTCGATTCCAAATGATTTTGAAATCACGTTACTGTCAACTATAGGTGATTTAGAGATTAAGACAGGCAGGATATTAAGCTGGAGTGCAGTTTCTAATGCTGAGGGATATGTTATAAATATTAACGGTGTTCCAAGAGGAGTTGTTGGTGGTAATGTAACAACTTTTGATTTGACAACCCTTAATCTTTTAGCTGGCACTCATAATATCGTTGTTATTGCTTATAATACGGCTATTAATTTTTTAGATAGTTCAGCGACGTTAGCTTATGAAATTGAAAAGTTAAATACGCCAACAGGACTAACTGTTGGTGCTGGCAGGGTTTTAAGTTGGGATAGTGTTACTAATGCAACTGCTTATCAAATCTTTATTGATAATAATTTAGTTGATATGGTTACAGGTACAACTTTTAATCTAGCAAGTTTAAACCTTGCGATCGGTACTCATCGGATTGAAGTAGTAGCAGTTGGTAATTTTATTTTAACTGAACCTTCAGAGCCAGCAGTTTTATATTATGTAATTAGCCAATTATCGGCGCCTTCGGATCTTTTAGTTGGTACTGGCAGGATTTTAACTTGGAATTCAGTGACTAATGCTGAGAGCTATGCAATTTTGATTAATGGCATACAAGTAGGGACTTCAACGACTAACGCCTTTGATATATCAACATTCACGACGAATCCATTAGTCTATAATATTGAAGTTATTGCTATTGGCGACAATGTTTTTTTCACTGATTCAATAGCTGGTACGTTAACCTATACTCTCAGTCGGCTGCAGACTCCAACGATAAATGGTGTAAATGATGTCAGTGGTAGCAGAGTTTTATCATGGACTAGTGTTTCGAATGCTGTTAGTTTTTTGATTGAGATTGTTGGGATTCACAGCGAAACGGTTCCAGCTACGCAATTAACCTTTAATCTCGACTTTTTAAATTTGCCAGCAGATGAGACATATACAATTAATATTACGGCAATTAGTGACGGCTATAATTTCTTAAATTCCACTATCGCTACTACAACTCATTCAATTAATAGACTGTCAGCGCCTCAGATTTTTGGTATTGGAGCTGGCAGAATATTAACTTGGGGAAATATAACTAATGCAATTAATTTCCATCTTGTTATAGGAACTCATGAGGAAACATTATCCGCAACACAGACAAGTTTCGATTTATCAACTTTAAATCTAGGTATAGGATCGCATATTATTAATCTTACAGCAATCGGTGACTATGTCAACTTTACAGATTCACCTGTTGCGACTTTTACTTATACAATTGCTCAACTTTCAGCGCCAACGATAAATGGAGTTGGGATTGCGCCGAATCTAAATACTAGAATTTTAAGTTGGGTATCGAATACTGATGCGATAAGTTATACAGTAAGCATTGCTTCAGTTGGAACAGAAACAGGAATTACAACATCTAGTTTTGATTTAGCAGTCTTTAATCTTTTAGCAGGCACTTTTACAATTACTGTTACTGCTCATGGTGATGGAATTTTCTTTTTAGATTCAGAAGCGCAAAGCTTTACGCATACTATAACAAAACTAGCAACACCTAGTAACTTACAAGTTGGAACAGGCCGGATTTTAAGCTGGGATGCAGTAACAGATGCGACTGGTTATATTGTTTATGTTAATGGTTTACCGCAACCTTTAGTTACTGGAACGTCTTTTAATCTAACATCTTTAAATCTAATACCCGGCACTCACTCTCTTGAAGTGGTGGCTCTTGGTGATATTGCGACTACAGAAAGATCAGAATCCGGAACTTTATCTTATATCATCACGCAATTAAATATACCTGCAAATATTCAAATTACAACAGGAAGAATTTTAAGTTGGGATGTAGTTTTTGATGCTATAGGCTATACTGTTACAATTAATGGAGCACCGATATCAGTATCAACAAACTCCTTAAATATTGCTTCATTAACAACGATAGCAAATACTTTCAATATAACAGTTGTGGCACATGGTAATGATGTTTTCTTTACTGACTCAGAAGCATCAACTTTTACTTATACTATCAGTAATCTTTCAATGCCGCTAATTGATGGTATCGGTGTTGGTACATTTAGTGGTGAGCGAGTTATAAGTTGGCAGCCTGTTTTAAACGCAAGTAGTTATACTGTAAATATTGTTGGCGTTGCAATACTTGATAATATTACCGAAACTCATCTTAACTTGGCAGACTTTAATCTAGTAGCTGGTATTTTTACAATTACGGTTACAGCAAATGGTGATAATTTATTTTTCTTTAATTCACAAGCAGCCAGTTATACATATGTAATTACAAAATTAGCTACACCAGATAACTTACAAATTGGAGTTGGTCGGATTCTGACTTGGAATACAGTTACTAATGCTCAATTCTATTTGGTTTTTATTGATGGGGTAGAAGTGGGTACAACTACAAATTTATCTTTTGACCTTACGCCTTTTACAACAATTATAGGCACATACATTATTGAACTGCAAGCTGTTGGCGATAGTGTTCTGACAGAACAAAGTGAAAAGGCATCGATTGAATATACGATTAGTCAACTTGGTACAGTAACAATTAATTTTGAGAATAATTTTGTTGTTACTTGGAATGACTTAGCTAATGCATCTAGCTTTTTAATTACTTATACAGATGGTGCGGGAATTAATTTTAGTCAAAATATTGCTAATAATACAAGTTTTACTTTACCAGACAATTTGCCTTTGGGAACATTTACTTTTACGGTGACTGCCATTGGTGACAATCTATTTTTTGTTGATGGAGCAGTTTCTAGTGCCACATTTACAATCAGTAATTTAAATACACCGAATTTAAGTATTAATAGTGGTAATCTTGTTTGGAGCCCGATTTTAAATGCAGTAAGTTATACAATTACTTTAAATGGGATGAGTATTGAAGTTACTGAAACTTATATTGCTCTTAGTCAATTTAATGTAATCGCAACAGAGAACAATACTTTTATTATCAGAGCTAATGCCGATAATAATGTTTACAACAATTATCAGTTTTTTAGAAATAGTGAAACAGATACTTTAGTTATCGGTAAATTGGAAGCTCCAGTTATTTCTATAATTTCTGAACAAAATGACGAATTCATTGAATGGGCTGCAATTTCAGGCGCTGATTATTATGAAATCTGGGTCACAAGAGGCGCAGGAACTAGAACTTTAGTCACTACTACAACATTAACCACTTTCAATATTTGGGATTGGGAAGGCGGCGAATACTTAATTGAGGTAATTGCTGCCTCGGATAATCCGCAAACAATGAATTCTGTTCCTGGAATTATCTTCCATTTTGTTGAACCAGCTCAGTTAGTTACACCAAACGCCCAGTTTATAGAAGGTACAAGGACACTTAACTGGTCTATTAGTCCAAATGCAGAAGAATATTTAATTAGAATTGATGGTATTGAAATTACTAGAATTAATGCTGGTACATTTACAATAACAGCAACTTATTTTACAATAAATACCATTCATGTTATAGAAATAATAGCTATTGGTGATGGCAACAGGACATTTGATTCTGAGCCAAAAATATTAGAATTTACAGTAACGCAATTTAGTCAGCCAGATGTCAGTCTTGATAGCGATATGTTTTTAAGATGGAATTTGCCGATAGGAACTGATTCAGAAAATTTCACATTTGAAGTTTTATTATCAAATGGTGAGACTCACAAAACTACAAGCAATTTCTTTGACTTAAGCGGTATCTTTATAACAGAAGGATCTGCCTCTGCAATGGTTAGAATTGTTGGTGATAATGTTTGGTTTTACAGTTCAGTCTCTAACCCAATAAATTTTACTGTCTCAACGTTTAATTTTGACTTGTTAAATGTTGATAATAATATGCATTTAGTATGGAATGTTATCGAATATGCAGAGCATTATATAATAACTATTGGTAGTCATATAATAACAATTAATGATATAACTATAAATTTCTTAGATTTGACTACTTTAGGCCTTTCAAATGGGACTCATTTTATTACAATTACAGCAGTAGCAAATAATAACTTTTTCTCTGAGGCGAGTAATGCAACATTCTTAGATGGTTATGGAACAATATTTTTCGAGATATTTCAGTTAGAAGAACCGCAAGAACTAGCTATTGACGTTGATGCTTTTATCTTAAGCTGGTCGCTGGTCTTGAATGCTACCCGCTATACAGTAAGATTAGAATCAGAAACGACTTATTTTACAGTTACAACAACCTCTTTTGATTTATCGCTTTTAGATTTACCAGCAGGTAACCATACATTAATCATTCAAGCATACAACGATAATCCGTTTTATCTTGCTAGTGGCCCTGTTGAAATTAGCTTCACGATTGTTAAATTAGCGGCACCTCAAATCAGCTTAAACAGCGATACATTGGTTTTAAATTGGCAAGCAATTGATAATGCAGGAGTATATCATGTAATCGTTGATGGTGTAACTCATATTATCTTGCCTGAGGTATTATCATTTAATTTAGCAACATTAAATCTTGGGGTTGGAAACTTTACAGTAGTAGTGCAGGCAATTGCAGCAAATGGACTGTTTATAGACAGTGATATGTCAGAAACTATTAGTTTTAATATTTCTAGATTGGATACGCCATCAGGGTTAGCAGTAACAAATGGTATTCTTTACTGGACATCAAATCATAATAATTTTGAAATCTTTGTTAATGGAATCAGTGTAGGAACATCAGTAACTAATTCATTCAATTTAAATCTGACGGCAGTCGACACGTATTTGATTGTTGTAGTTGCGATTGGTAATGAAACTTCTATATTAAGTTCTAATCCTTCCTCGGCACTCGAATATAATATTACGCAATTAAATGCTCCGACAGAGTTATCAGTAGTTAATGACGTCTTATATTGGACATCTAATCATAACAATTTTGAAATCTTTGTTAATGGAATCAGTGTAGGAACTTCAACCACAAATTCATTTACTTTAAATTTAACCCTTGTTGGAACTTATTCATTAACGGTAGTAGCTTTAGGAAATAATTATAATATTCTTGATTCTAATCCATCAACTCCATTTGAATATGTTATCGGTCAATTAAATGCACCGATTAGTTTGGCAGTTAATAATGGCGTATTGACTTGGGTTTCTACGCATAACAATTTTGAAATCTTTGTTAATGGAATCAGTGTAGGAACTTCAACCACAAATTCATTTACTTTAAATTTAGCTCTTGTTGGCACATATTCATTAACAGTAGTAGCTTTAGGAAATAATATTGATATCCTTGACTCAGAACCGTCACTAGCCTATGATTATATAATAACTCAGTTATATGCACCAACAGGCTTAACGGTTAATAATGGCATCTTAGCTTGGACTTCAGGACATAATAATTTTGAAATTTTCGTTGATGGAATCAGTGTAGGAACTTCAACAACTAATTCATTCAATTTGAATCTGACAGTAGTAGGAACTTATGCATTAACAGTAATGGCTTTAGGTAATAATGTGGATATTTTAGATTCAGAATTGTCGGCAATTTATAGTTATATTATTATCAGACTTGAAGCTCCAACTGGATTAGCAGTTAATAATGGCGTATTGACTTGGGTTTCTACGCATAACAATTTTGAAATCTTTATTGATGGTGTAAGTATCGGAACTTCAGCAACTAATTCATTCAATTTGAATCTGACAGTAGTAGGAACTTATTCACTAACAGTAATAGCCTTAGGAAATAACATTGATATTTTAGACTCAGAACCTTCGGCGGCTTACACTTATAAAATCATTCAGCTTGAAGCACCGACAGGTTTAGCAGTCAATAATGGCGTATTATCGTGGATTTCAAATCACGATAGCTTTGAAATCTTTGTAGACGGAGTTAGTGTTGGAACTAAGACAACAAATTCATTTACTTTAGATTTAACAAATGTTGGCATATATTCCATTACAGTTATGGCATTAGGGAATAATATTGATATTTTAGATTCTTCTTTATCAGTAGCTTATGTTTATACAATTAGTCAATTGGAGGCGCCAACAGGATTAGCGGTAAATAACGGTATTTTAACATGGAGCTCGGCTCATGATAATTTTGAGATTTTCATTGATGGTTTTAGCATAGGAACAATTTCAACAAACAACTTTTCACTTAATTTAACGCATGTAGGAACTTATTTATTGACAGTCGTAGCGCTAGGTAATAATATTGATATCCTAGACTCAAATCCTTCAATCGCTTATAGTTACACTATTATTCAATTGAACGCACCAACAGGATTAGAGGTTATTAATGGTGTCTTATATTGGGCATCTATTTATAACAATTTTGAAATATTTGTGGATGGACTAAGTGTCGGCACAAGCACGACAAACTCATTTGCTTTAAACCTTACAGAAGTGGGCGTTTATTCGATAATAGTAGTTGCTTTAGGTAATAATATTGATATTTTAGATTCCGGTCCTTCAGCATCTTATACATATACAATCATTCAACTTGACGCACCGACAGGATTAGCAGTCAACGATGGAATCTTAGTTTGGGTCTCAGCTCATGACAGTTTTGAGATTTTCATTGATGGAGTCAGTGCGGGATTCTCAACAACTAATTCATTCAATTTGAATCTGCCAGTAGTAGGAACTTATTCACTAACAGTAATAGCTTTAGGCAACAATATTGATATTCTAAACTCAGAACCTTCGGCAGCTTACGTTTATGAAATCATTCAGCTTGAAGCGCCGACAGGCTTAGCAGTAAATAACGGAATCTTATCATGGATTTCAGTTCACGATAATTTTGAAATTTTCATTGATGGTGTAAGTGTTGGGACTTCACTAACAAATTCATTTGATTTAAACCTGATAGCGGAAGGGACATACGTAATTACAGTTGTAGCTCTTGGAAACAATATTGATGTTCTTGATTCTAATCCATCGGTTTCCTTTGAGTTTGTTATTGGTCAATTAAATGCGCCAACAGGCTTAGCAGTAAATAACGGAATTTTATCGTGGGTTTCTGGTCATAATAGTTTTGAAATCTTTATTGATGGCGTTAGTGTCGGAACCTCAACAACTAATTCATTTATTTTAGATTTAACGAATGTTGGTATATATTCCATTACAGTTATGGCATTAGGAAATAATGTGGATATATTAGATTCTGAACTATCTGTAGCTTACGTTTATGAAATCATTCAACTTGACGCACCAACAGGATTAGCAGTAAATAACGGAATTTTAACATGGACTTCAACTCATGATAACTTTGAAATCTTTATTGATGGTGTAAGTATCGGAACTGCAGCAACTAATTCATTTACTTTAGATTTAACAAATGCTGGTATATATTCCATTACAGTTATGTCATTAGGAAATAATGTGGATGTATTAGATTCTGAACTGTCTGTAGCTTACGTTTATGAAATCATTCAACTTGACGCACCAACAGAATTAGCAGTTAATAATGGTATATTAACATGGACTTCGACTCATGATAACTTTGAAATCTTTATTGATGGTGTTAGTGTCGGAACTTCAACGGCGAATTCATTTACTTTAGATCTAACAAATGTTGGTATATACTCCATTACAGTTAAGGCATTAGGAAATAACATTAATGTTTTAGACTCAGAACTTTCAGTAGCTTACACTTATGAAATCGTTCAGCTTGAAGCACCAATTGGATTAGCAGTAAATAACGGAATTTTAACATGGAGTTCAACTCACGATAGCTTTGAAATTTTCCTAGACGGAGTTAGTGTCGGAACAACAAATACAAATTCATTTACATTGAATCTGACAACTATTGGCGTTTACATATTAACAGTCGTTGCGATTGGTGATAATATAACAACTTTAGATTCAGACCCTTCTAATGAGTATGAATATATAATTAGACAACTAGATGCTCCTATAGGCTTAGCAGTCAATAATGGTGTATTAACTTGGACATCAAGTCATAATTACTTTGAGATATTTATTAATGGTGTAAGTGTTGGAACAACAAACACAAATTCATTTACATTAAATTTAACAAGTATTGGGACTCATTTTATAACAGTAGTAGCCTTAGGCAATAACATTGATATCTTAGACTCTATTTCTTCTCTAGAATACGATTATACAATCATTCAATTAGCTGCGCCAACAGGTTTAGCGATTAATAATGGTGTATTAACTTGGATATCTAATCATAATAGCTTTGAAATTTTTGTAAATGGCGAAAGCGTCGGAACCTCGACAACAAATTCATTTACTTTAGATTTAACTCCAGGAACTTATCAGATATATGTTTTAGCAGTTGGTAATGGTTTTACAACTATCTCTGCAACTAGTGATATTTATGAGCATACTGTTTCTGCTCCTGAATTGACAAGATTAACAGCGCCAACAGGTTTAGCAGTTAATAATGGTGTTTTATCTTGGATATCTAATCATAATTACTTTGAAATTTTTGTAGATGGAGTTAGTGTTGGAAAAGCAACTATAAATTCATTTACTTTAGATTTAACATCACCGGGAGAATATTCAATTACAGTTGTAGCTTTAGGGGATAATATAACAACTCTTAGTTCGTATCCGTCGGTTGCTTATCTATATAACATTCAGACAACAGGACTTAGTAGATCAGCGATTATTATCATTATAGCTAATGCAACACTAATATCATTAGGAATCTTTGTTTTCTTATTTGGTAAAAGAAGAAAAAGATTAGCATAATATCTTAAAAGACAAGCGATTAATTTTGCTTGTTTTTTTCTTGATGAACTTGTATTTGCATATTTTTCTTGGCAAAGTAATGAAAAAATACAATAGTTCGCTTTTAAAACTTGAATATTTTGATGATTTTGTGTATAATAAATGTACAAAAGAATTAATTCTTTGGAGGATTAGATGAAAAAAACAAGTTTATTATTGGCAGTTGCTTTATTCTGCCTTTTAATTCTTTCGGCGTGCAGAAACGAGAGATTTACCGTAACATTTAATAGTAATGGCGGCTCAGAAGTTGAACAAATGCACATTAGAAGTGGCGTAGAAGTCAATTTCCCGACGCAACCAACAAAAGCTGGTTACCGTTTTGACGGTTGGTTTCTAGATAATAATGTCTTTCAGGTAAGTTTTGACAATCGGTTTTTGATCGCAACTCCTTTGCGTAATAATATTACGGTTTTTGCTCGTTGGCAAATAAGTGATACCAATCATCCTATCGAACGGATTTCAGTCACAAATCCTACAAGAACTCTTTATGCTTTAGGTGAATCATTAGATGTAAGAGGTTCTAGAGTATCATTGTTTTTTGTCGATAATAACAGAGGAAGACAAGATATAGATTTAAGACTAGATCATATTCGCAATTTTGACCCTAATCAGCTTGGTACACAAAGAGTTGAGGTTTTTATAAATGCCAATCGAGACGATGTCGAGTATGTAATGGCTAGTTTCAATGTAGTTGTTGAGGAAGCTAATAATCTTTTAACAGTAAACTTTGAAACAAATGGCGGTAGTGCTTTAGAAAATGTGGTACAAAGAAGAACTGGCTCTTTGACTGCGCCAACAGTTTCTAGGCCTGGTTTTGCTTTAGTAGGTTGGTTTATGGATGCAGAATTTACTAATCAATTTAACTTTAGCAGAAGCATGATGGATAATTTTAGGCCAAGTAATGTCAATCCAGAAGACTTTGATTTAGGTGATTTTACCCTTTATGCTAAATGGGAAGGCTCAACTTTGGATTTAAGTTTCAGACTTTTAGCTGGTAATGCCGCTTATGAAGTTATTGGTTTTACTGGCTTGGACAGAGAAGTTTGGATTCCATCTTTTCATAACGCTAGACCTGTAACTAGAATTAATGCGGTAGCCTTCACACGAAGTAATATTGAAACTGTCAGAATACCGCATACAGTAACAGTAATTGATCCTAATACTTTTTCCAATATTCAAAGTTTGCGAAGCATTGAAGTGGATCCTTTAAACACTCATTTTCGCTCAATTGACGGAACTTTATTTAATCATGATGCGACTGAATTAATCCAATATGCAATTGGCAGAACAGAAACGACATATACGATTCCAGATACTGTGCAAAGAATCAGAAATAATGCTTTTCATAATTCGAGACACTTACAAGTTGTGAATATTCCGTCATCAGTCTCACAAATTAATTCATTGGCTTTCTCCTTTATGCAAAGTCTGACACAAATTAATCTTATAGATAATAATCATTTTATATTTGAAGATGGTGTATTATTTAATAGCGATAAAACGATTTTACTTTTATATCTTCTAACATTAAGGGCAGATACTTTTACAGTTCCGTCCTCGGTTGAAGAAATCGGCGACCATGCTTTTCAAAACAATTCTCATTTGCGAACTGTTATATTTGGTAATAATCTTAGAGTAATTGGCGTGAATGCCTTTTCAGCCACTCAGATTGAAAGAGCAGATCTTCCTAATAATCTTTATGAAATAAGAGATGGAGCCTTTAATTATTCGAGAAACCTGCAATCAGTTGTTATTCCTTTATCGCTAAATAGAATTGGCAGATGGGCATTTGCCAATACTGGAATTACAGAAATTGTCATACCAGAGCATATCAGAAATATTACTGATCATATGTTTGCAGGTTCCACAAATTTAGTAAAAGTCACTTTGCATGATCAGATTCTTTCGATCGGTAATCATGCTTTCCATGGTGTTACAAGTCTTGAAGAAATCCATATTTATGGTGCGACAAGAACAATTGGCGAGTTTGCATTTGCCCGGACAACTAGTCTTCTTTCCGTTACTATCGATTATGGTGTAGAAGAAATCAGGAGAAGTGCTTTTGCGGAAACAAGATTCACTAGCATTGAGCTTCCAGACTCGATTACAGCAATCCGTGATGCGGCCTTCTTTCGTTCACATCTGACTGAAATAAAATTACCATCAGGAATTACACAGATTCATGCACAGACATTTGCGGAAAACAGGCATCTTGAAGAAGTTATTATTCCTGTTGGTGTTGAGCGAATCGGAATCGAAGCTTTTAGCGAAACAACAAGTTTAAAAGAGATTACAATTCCTTACACAGTAACAGTTATTGATTCACGCGCTTTCTTTTTTAGTAGAACAAGTGCTGGTACTACATCAGTATTAGAGTCAATAATTTTTGAGACTGGGTTTGTTAATGATGAAATAAGAGGACTTGTTACTATTAACTCATCAGCTTTTGCGAATGCTGAGTTAAGAGAAGTTATTTTCCCAGCAACTTTAGAGACTATCGGTTCAATGGCTTTCTTTGATAACCAAAGATTAACAAGAGTCGAATTTAATGAAGGGTTAAGACAAATTGGCTCTGATGCTTTCCGTAATAACCGCAATCTTGCTGAAGTTGTTCTGCCTAGCACAATAACGCAAATTGATCGCGCAGCTTTTCATAGTACTGAGCGTTTGATGAGGGTATATGTTAATTCGGAAACACCTTTTACGCTAGCGACAGAGGTCTTTAATTTGAGTGGTGCTTTAATTTTTGTGCCGCATGGTACTATAGATGCATTTAGAGCTGCCCCAAACTGGAGTACTATCGCAACCAGATTAAGAGAAAGACCGAGTAATTAAGTTAAAAAAGCCTTTCTGATTATTCGGGAAGGCTTTTCTAAGATTAGTATTTATAATAAGAGATAGAATTTTTAAGGGTGTGAGATTGTGGGTTTATTCAAAAAAATCTTTAAAGGCAAAGAAGAAAAGTCTAATAAGTATAAAATCGGTTTAAATAAAACAAGAAGTGGCGCGATTGGTAACTTAAAGAAAATATTATCGCAAGCAAATATCGATAATAATTTATTTGATGATCTGGAAGAGTTGTTTATTGGTGCTGATATCGGTGTTGATACTGTTGTAAAATATATTGAAGAAATCAAAGATTATGTTTCGGAAAACGACATCCGTTCGCCTAAAGATCTTCAGGAAGTAATTGTTGATAAAATGTTTGAGTTATATTTGAAAGATGAAATCGTAAATGCTAATTTAAGCACTAATAATGGCGGTTTAACGGTTTATTTATTTGTTGGTGTCAATGGGGTTGGTAAAACAACAAGCATTGCTAAATTAGCTCATAAATTAAAATCAGAAGGCAAGTCGGTTTTACTGGCAGCTGGAGATACTTTTCGTGCCGGCGCAATCGAACAACTTAAGGTTTGGGGGGAAAGAGTCGATATCGACGTTGTTGAAAAGCCAAGTGGCAGTGATCCATCTTCAGTAATTTTTGAGGGAATTCAAAGAGCAAAAAAAGAAAATTATCAATATTTGTTATGTGATACAGCCGGACGCCTTCAGAATAAGGTTAACCTTATGAATGAGTTAGCTAAAATTAAACGGATTATTGAGAGAGAAATTCCAGGAGCTCCGCATGAAACACTACTAGTCTTAGATGCGACTACTGGTCAAAATGGACTTAGTCAAGCAAAAGCATTTTTCGAGGCGACACAAATTAGTGGTACAATCTTAACTAAGTTAGACGGTACAGCTAAAGGTGGAATTGTTTTAGCGATTCGAAATGAATTTAATATTCCTATTAAGTTTATTGGCCTTGGTGAAAAGTTAGAGGATTTGGAAGTATTTGATATTGAGCAATATATTTACGGGCTTTTTGCTGACTTATTCGAATAATGGAATTTAAGGATAAATTAGAGGTTGCTTTACTTTTTGATTTTTATGCAAACCTTTTAACTGAAAAACAAAGTGATTATCTTTCTTTGTATTTTTTTCTTGATTTATCGATTACGGAAATTGCGGAAACCAAAAATATTAGTCGCAATGCGGTTTTTGATCAAATCAAAAAAACTATTTCCTTATTACGAGATTACGAAAATAAGTTAAAGCTCGTAGAAAATGAAAAAAAACGCAATGATTTATATGAGTCAATCCGGGATTATCCGGAAATTATCGAAAAACTTAAAAACATAAGGTAGGAATTATTATGGCTTTTGAAAACTTAACTGATCGACTGCAGATGGCTTTCCGCAGAATGACAGGACGGGGAAAATTAAGCGCTGCAGATATTGAAGAAATGCTTAAGGAAATTAGACTTTCTTTATTAGAAGCAGACGTGAATTATAAGGTTGTTAAGGATTTTACTAACAGCATTAAAGAGAAAGCATTAGGCGATGACATTTTAAAGGGTCTTAATCCCGGACAACAAGTTGTTAAAGTTGTACATGATGAATTAAAAAGCATCATGGGAGACAGTTCAGTCGATATTACTTATAACAATAAAGGCACAACTAAATTGATGACAGTTGGTCTTCAAGGTGCCGGAAAAACCACTTTTATCGGAAAATTAGCTAATTTTTTAGGCAAGCGTGACTCTAAGAAAGTTTTAATGATAGCTGCGGACATTTATCGTCCGGCCGCAATTGATCAGCTGATGCAAATTGGTAAACAACTTAACATTGAGGTTTATCAGGAAGGCAATAAAGTCAAGCCAGTAAAAATTGTTGAAAACGGTGTTCGTTATGCTGAAAAAAATGGTTTTGATTTAGTTATTATTGATACTGCCGGTCGTCTTCACATTGATGATTCAATGATGGATGAACTTATTGATATCAAAAAATCAATAAGACCCGATGAAATTTTACTGACTGTTGATGCGATGACCGGACAAGATGCGGTTAATGTATGCAAGGCCTTTAATGAAAAGCTTCAAGCAACAGGAGCAATCTTAACAAAATTAGACGGCGATACCCGAGGTGGTGCAGCTTTATCGATTAAGATTGTGACAGGTTTACCGATTAAATTTATTGGTACTGGTGAAAAATTAGATGCGATTGAAGTCTTTCATCCTGATCGGATGGCTGGTCGGATTCTTGGTATGGGCGACACTTTAACTTTAATTGAAAAAGTTAGTGAAAACATTTCCGAAGAAGAAGCAATGTCAATGATGGAAAAAATGATGTCAGATAGTTTTAATTATAATGATATGCTTAAGCAATTTAAAATGATTAAAAGAATGGGCTCTTTCGGAAAACTTTTAGGTTTTCTACCAGGATTAGGAAAACTAAGAGAAATGGCTAAGAGTGTTGATGATAAGCAATTAGTATTTATCGAAGCGATTATTTCCTCAATGACGGCAGAAGAAAGAAAAAATCCGCGTTTAGTTGATATGTCTTCTAAAAGAAGAGATAGGATTGCTAGAGGTTCTGGTAGAAGTATTGCGGAAGTGAACAAATTAAGACAATCTCTTGATGCTCAAAAACAAATGGCTAAAAAGATGAGTAATTTTAGTGAAGAAGATTTTGAGAACATGGCTGAAAGTTTACAAAATGCTGATTTTGATCCGGAACAAACTAAAAACAAAAAGGGATTCAGATAATAGTTAGTGCTTCAGTAGAAAAAAATAAAAAGAATCTCAGACTGTTCTGAGATTTTTATTTTTCGTTTTATTAAAATTTAATAACGAAACTGACTAGGGAAACCAGCGTTAGGATAACCTGGAGTTACAGCTGGATTAAATTGATTTTGTGAATTTGCGATATTATGAAATTCTGGTATTTGTTGTTCGGAAAATTGAACAGGCATCGGCCATGGTTGAGGCCATGGTTGTGGCCAAGGTTGCGGAACTGGTACGGCCATAGGCATCGGCATTGGTTGTGGCATCGGGCAGAAGTTAGGATGGCAATTATTATTTTTACCAGCCATATAAGCAAACGGTGTCGCAATTAATGCGCCAGTCAAAAAAGGTAATAAAGGCCAGAATCTTTGATCATTTGGATTGTTGAAATGCATTTCTTTTAAACCTCCTCTCCTCTTTAATATATGCGTATACACGAGAAAAAGCTAGGTATTTTTCTGATTTGGCATATTAAACAAGCGACCAACATATACTTAAGCGGAGTTGAGATAATTGGATCTAATCTATAAAGCTAAAAATAGTAATACAATCAACCTCTATGCCTACGGAAAAATCAAAGAATGCACTAAAAATGTTTCAAACTCTTTTATTCTAGATAATTTTGGAATATTTATCGGTACAAAAGAAGAACTGAATAACTGGCTCTTTGAAAACCAGAAACTAATCGATAAATACTACTTTGAATATGATAATAAAATTCATATTCCGCAAATTAGTGAAGATGTTAAGGTAGATGTTGATGCAATTATCAAAAGAAACGTCAAATTATCAGCTAAAGCGATTATCAGAGCCGGAACAATTTTAAATCACAATGTTTTTGTTGGTAATGATACGATTGTTGATGAAAATGTCTTTGTGGCCGAAAATACAAAAATCGGAGCTCGTTGTCATATCGGCAATAATACAATCCTTTCGAATCCGAAAGACAGTGAACAAAGAATTACTATTGGCGATAATGTAATTATTGGCGCTAACTGTATTATTGCAAGTGGGATTACAATTGAAGAAAATGCCGTTATTCTGCCAAATTCTGTTGTTTTAAAGGATGTTTTGATGGGACAGGTAATTTCTGGAAGCCCTGCTAAAGTTATTAAAAGAAAGACAAGTGCTAAACAAAACTCTTTGCAAAACTAAAGCTTTTATTATATAATCTTATCGGTGAATATTTTTGGATTACAAAGTTGAAAGATATTTAGGTGAGAAGGTAAGTAAAGAACTGATCAAAAATCATATTTTTGATCTTTTTTCGCTTTTAAATTATTTTCCGAAACGTTATGAATTTTTTACGCTTAAAGAATTCACAGATAATAAAGAAACGCAAACAATTAAAGGTGTTATTGTTTCTGATATTGTAATTCGAAAACATCAGCGGAACTTAAAAAGCATTAGTTTTAAGTTTAAGACCGGAGAACACATTGTTTCTGTCGTCAGTTTTGGTCGTGATTATTTGCTTGATAAATTGTATCCGGAATTAGCATTAGTTATTAATGGTAACTATGATAAAAAGGTATTTAACATAAATGCTATCTTCATAAATGATTATAAAGACCATATTAAGCCGATTTATAACTTTTCTGAGTTATATGACTACCAAGTGACACAAGCCTTAAGAAAGGCGCTTAGAACCCTTGAATTTAAGGAAGAAACAATCCCGGAAAGTTATTTGAAGAAATATAAGTTGCCTTCTGACTATGAAACATTCCGTTGTTTACATTTTCCAGAAACAGTGTTAGATATTAATCAAGGCAAGCGCAAACTTAAATATCAGGAAGCTTTGATTTTCCAGTTAGCGGTTAACTATCATATCCGCACAAAGTTTAAAGCTAAAATTAAACCTTTAGCTTATGATTTGACTAAAATCAGAGGCTTTATCGAAACTTTACCTTTTGGTTTGACTGAAGATCAAAAGAAAGCTGTCAATCAACTTTTTCTTGACTTTAAGAGTGATTATCCAATTGAGAGATTAATCGAGGGTGATGTTGGTAGCGGAAAGACTGTTGTAGTGGCGATTGCGTTCTTTGCTTTAGCAAAAAACTATCAAGGTGTTCTGATGGCGCCAACAGAAATTTTGGCTCGCCAGCATTATCAAACTTTATCTAACCTTTTTGCAGATTATCCGATTCAGTTAGAGTTTCTCTCGTCATCAGTTACTGGCAAGAAAAGAGCGGCTATCCTTGAAAAACTTATCAATAAAGAAGTTGATATCTTAGTTGGTACCCATGCTGTTATTCAGCCAGATGTAGCTTTTAAAGATTTAAGGTATATTGTTATTGACGAGGAACAACGATTTGGTGTTGAGCAAAAGAAGACTTTAAAGGATAAGGGTAATAACAGCCATCTTATTACTCTTTCGGCTACGCCAATCCCTAAATCATTGGCCGCAACTATTTTACAAGATGTCAGGATTGCTAAAATCAAGACTAAGCCAGCGCTTCGTAAAAAAATAATTACTAGAGTTCTCAATGACCGAGAAGTTAGTGGTCTGATTCAAAAAATGAATGAGGAATTAAATCAGGGAAGACAAGTATATATTGTCGTGCCTTTAATCGAAGAAAGCGAAAATCTTGATGTCAAGAATGCTTTAGACATCTATAATAAGTTTAAAGATCTTTTTACAGGCTTTACTGAAGTTGGCTTGTTGCATGGCAAACTTTCTGCGAGTGAAAAAAATCAAGTGACTACTGCTTTTGCGGAAAATAAATTAGGCATTTTAGTTTCAACGACAGTTGTTGAAGTAGGAATTGATATTAAGAACGCAACAATGATGGTTGTCCTTGATGCGAACCGTTTTGGCTTAAGTACTTTGCATCAATTAAGGGGCCGAGTTGGGCGTAACGACTTGCAATGTTTTTGTTATTATGTTTCAAAAAAAGAGGAATGCGAACGTCTTAAGGTATTAGAAGAAGTTGATGATTGTTTTTTATTGAGTGAGTATGATTTAAAAGCCCGTGGGCCTGGTCAGTTTTTTGGCACTAAACAAACAGGTTTTGGTAACTTTTTATTTTTGGATTTTGTTGCAGATTTTAAAATTTTAGAATTGGCGAAAACGGATGCTTTAGAAATTCTCGATTTTTATGGTCTGAATCAATCAGAAAGTTTGCGCAAATTAAAGTTTGAAATGCAAAAAGTAATTACAAATTTCACCAAAGATGATATAATTTAAGTACCTAAAAAAATTGGAGGACAAAAAAATGATTAATATCGGAATAGATATTTTTGGCGGTGACAATGCACCAGAAGAAATTTTAAAGGCAGTAAAAATTTTCTTAGAGAAGAAAAAGAATATAAAACTGACGCTTTTTGGCTCGGAAATGATAATAAAAGCAGCACTAGGTGAGAAGGCAAACGTTGAAATTGTGCATACAGAAAAATTTCTTTCAATGGGCGAAAAAGATCCAGTTAGCTATTTAAGAGCTAATCCAGACTGTTCAATGGCGATGGCTTTGAAATATGCTAGTGAAAAGAAAGTTGATGGAGTTGTTAGTGCTGGACCAACACAAGCCTTAATTGTTGGGGCGCATTTAATTATTAAACGCTTGGAAAATATGAAAAGAACTGCCCTTTGTCCGATTCTGCCTTCAGAAGACGGAAAAGGAAAGTTATTACTTGACGTTGGGGCCAATTTAGAATTAAAGAAAGAACATATGTTAGAACTAGCAAATTTTGCGACAATATTAAGTAGAGAGGTTATGGGTATTCCAGAACCGATTACAGGACTTTTAAATATCGGTACAGAAGCTGGTAAAGGACGGGAAATTGATAAAGAAACCTATGCTCTTCTTGAAGCTTCTGAAACAATCAATTTCTTTGGTAATGTCGAGACAAAAGAACTATTTTCATCGCCTTGTCATATTCACTTAACGGATGGTTACACTGGTAATATGGTTTTAAAAACGATGGAAGGTGTTTTTGGTACAACTAGTAAACTGATGCGAGAAGAAATCAAAAGAACCTTCATGGGTAAACTAGGTTATTTCTTTATGCGGAAGAATCTTGCTCGCTTTAAAAAGCGCCTTGACCCAAAAGAAATTGGCGGGGCAATGCTTATAGGTGTTAAAGCGCCAGTCATTAAAGCTCATGGTTCGTCAGATGCCTATGCTTTTTATAATGCTATCCAACAAGCTGAAAAGATGATAGGTAACAATGTTATTGAAAAAGTGAAAAAAGTCCTTAATGCAAAAGAAGAGGAATAATTATGCAATATGCTAAACTCGAAGAAAAAATAGGATATGTATTTAAAAATAAAAACTTATTAAAAACAGCTTTAACACACAAATCATTTACTAATGAAAATCAAGGCGAAAATAACGAACGTCTGGAATTTTTAGGAGATGCGGTTTTAGGGCTTGTGATTAGTAATCATCTATATCTTTCTTTAGCTTTAAATGAAGGTGATATGTCTAAAAAAAGAGCACAAATTGTTTGTGAGCACGCACTTTTTACATATGCCTCCAAAATTGATTTAAGTGAGCATTTGATCGTTGGACAAGGTGAAGAAGAAATTCAGAAATCTTTGATTGCGGATTCTTTTGAAGCGATAATAGCCGCAGTTTATTTAGAAGCAGGTTTGAAAAAAGCAACTGAAGTCATTGAGAAGTTAGTTATTCCTTTTATGAATGAAGTCAAAACGATTAAAGATTATAAATCTACTTTACAAGAATATGTTCAGGCAGATAAAAGATCTTTGGAATATATCGAGAAAGATACAACTGGTCCTGCACATGCCAGACAATTTGTCATTGAAGTTAAAATGGATGGTATTAGAATGGGAATCGGAAAAGGAAAAACAAAAAAGCAAGCAGAACAGAATGCTGCTCGTGAGGCTTTAGAAAAAAAGGCTGGAAAGGCCGGGAGTTATGAATAATGTCGTAAAAGGGCTTTTTTTAATTAAAGCCTTAAATATCCACAAGCTTATTTTGCATTTTTATAATGAGCTAGCTTTAACAGCCGACGAACTTAGAATCCTTCTTAAGTTGTTTGATTTATTGAATGAAAATAATAACGGCCTTTCGATTAAAGAGTTAGCAGATGCAACATTATTAAATCAGGAAATAGTTGCGGAAGTTGTTAATGCTTTATTAGAAAAAGGTTTTTTAGCAATCGAGATTGAAACAACTAAAAACAAGAAAGCAAAAGAAATTTATAATCTTGATCAGACATTTCTTAAAGTAGAAAATCTTTTAAAGAAAAATAATCATTCTAGTAGTTTTGCAGAAGAAATGGGACTCACTGCCATTATTGATTTTATCACTAAGGAATTAGGCAGAAATCTTACTTCTTTTGAAGTATCAATTGTTAGAAAATGGCAAAGTGAAAACATTTCTACGGGACTTATTAAAGATGTTTTAATCGATAGTCTTAAAAAGGGGAGACTCAATATTCAGACTGTTGACAGTATCATTAATTCTAAAAGTAGCTCTAAAGCCAAGGACTTGGATTTAGACACTAAAAATATTATCGATGAATTCTACAGCTCTATCAAAAAATAGCTTGATTGCCTATTTGGAAAACTTGTTTCCAAATGCAGGTTGTGAATTAAATCATGCTAATGTTTTTGAGTTATTAATTGCTGTAATTTTATCAGCTCAAACTCATGATTCAAGCGTTAATAAAGTTACTAATATTTTGTTTGCAAAATATAAAACCGCTGAAGATTTTAGGCAAGCTGATGTTAATGACTTGGAATTGATTATCAGGCCAATCGGCTTATCTCGGAAGAAAAGTCAGGTTTTAAAATTTGTTTCTAGTGAGTTGGTTAGACTATATGATGGTAAGGTTCCGGATAATCTAGATGACTTACAGGCAATAAATGGCATAGGTCGCAAAACAGCTTCAGTAATTTTAGTTGAAGGATTTAAGATTCCGGCTTTTCCGGTTGATACCCACGTTAAAAGAATCGCAGGAAGATTAGCTCTTTGTGATATAAAAGATAATGTGCTAATTGTTGAAAATAAACTTAGAAATTATTTTACAGAAAACGAATGGATTAAAGTTCATCACCTTTTAATCCATTTTGGTCGTTACTTTTGTAAAGCGCAAAAACCAACTTGCGCCCTTTGCGAATTAATAGAATTTTGTCGGGAAGGAGATAAGAATTTATGATGCAAGTAAAAATTTTTGATTTTGAACATGAACAAGATTTAGAGAATGCAATCAATAAGTTTTTGCAGTCTGAAAACAAAAAAATCCTTTGTATAAATTATAGAACTTCACACTTTTACGACGGAAAGCACCAAATTTATAGCTTTTCTGCCCTAATTTCGTATGAAATGACGCCTTTAGTATAGGCTTGTTTTGCGCTTTTAAAATTAGCTTTTACTCTAGATTTTTTTTGTTTTTTTGCTAAAATATTTTTCAAAAGGAGAAATATTTTAATGTATTATAAGAATATGGAAAAATTTTTGAAGAAACGCAGTGACAATAGCCAGAACGAAAAAATCAAGATTCTGGGAACAGAAATCCGAAAAACGCGTCTGGAAAATAATCAAACATTGAGTCAGTTCGCTAAAGAGAGCTTAAGTGTTTCTTATTTATCAAAACTGGAAAATGGCAAAGTGTTTGCCAGTGACTATGTCTTAGAAGAAATCTTGAGCAAAATTAGGATTAACAGAGAAATATTTGATAATGTGGATTTATATTATCATTTACTGGAACAAACAATTAAGCTTTATTTTTTTGATGATTTAGAAAATATAACAAGAGTATTTAATAAGATAAGTGCTCTGAGTTTTGATATGAAATTAATAAAATTTATTTATTATATTGTTATTGGTGATCGTTATAAAAGTATAGATTGCAGTGAAAAAATTTATAGTATCAAAGAAACACTTACGGATTTGGAACTAGAGTGCTTTTTGACTTTTTCATTAATTTTTGAACTAAATTACAAAGATTATATTGCAGCAGCTAATTATCAAAATTTGATTAAAGTAATTACTTTTGGCAATGAATATCTTCAAGCCCTTAATCAAAAATCTTTTTGTTTGAATGCATTTGGCTGTAAATATGAAATGGCATATACTAAGAATGTCGCTGAATATAAGAAGAGCTGTCAAAAACTAGGTAACTTTTCGCAGGTTATCGAAATATCTTATCTTTGGGCGATTACTCTGGCTTTGACGGGTTATAAAAAAGCAGCTCAAGATGTTATGAGACCTATTCCATTTAGTGAAAAAAGAAAACTAACAAAATATTTTGTTTTACAAGTAGAATATTTAATCAGTATTCGGGAATTTTCTAAAGCATTTCTTTTCTTAAAGAATTGCCAAAAAGATATTTCGCCGCAGGATTTTACTTACTATGCACTTAAGTGTTCAGAACTTTCTGGTGAACAAGAATATATTAGAGATAATCTTGGCCGGCTTTTAAATGTTGAATTGGAGCTTTATAATACTGAGAGGTTAATCTTTTTGCGTTATCTGGAATATAAATATAATGAAACTCCAAGTCAGCTCCGTGACTTTTTAAGAAATACGACTTTGGATGTTGCCTCAAGAACAGGCAATATTTTAATGCTTGATTTCTATTTTAAGCTTTTAAAACAGGAGTTAGCTGGTATTACTAGATATAAAGATGTTGTTTTTCTTTATCGAATGGTTGAAAAGAAAACTAATGAAATGCATTATCTTTTAGCTAACGAGTAGAATGATCTGAAAAATGTAAAATTAATAGATAAATGTTATTTACTTGTTATAGATTTGATTTCTTGGTATAATATTTATGGTGGATAATTTGAAGAAGAAATTGATTGAACTTCGTAATCTCTGGCGTTGCCTTGGTGAAAAGAATTATACGACGCTTGCTGGCACGATGTCGTTTTTCTTTATTTTAAGTGGCTTGCCATTATTATTCCTTGTTTCAATGATTTTAAGTCGTTTTACTTATAGCTTGGACTTGGATGCTTTTCCGGTCTATATACCGCCAGAAATCGTTAATATTGTTAACTATATGCAAAACTTTGATAGATTTACGGCTTATTCAATTTTTGTTGTTATAGCAGCTTTATATAGTGGCTCTCATATTTTCTTTCAGCTAATTAAAAGTGGAGAGTTGATTTATGGTCAAAAGAAAGAAGTGCGCCGAAAAATTTTTACTAGAATATTGGCTTTATTATTGGTTGTCATATTTTTAGCTATAATTTTTTCTTTAATGATAATTGTATCAATTTCTGATGTTTGGTTAATAGATATATTCGGAAGTTATGTTTCAATTATTATTAAGTATGCATTAGTCGCAATAGTTCCATTTTTTCTTTTGCTTCTAATTAATAAGGTTGCTGTTCCTGTACCGATTAAATTGAAAAAAACTATCCCGGGAGCGGCTTTCACTTTACTATTTTGGCTTGTCTCAACATTTATTTATTCAATTTATATTAATTTTTTCAGTAATCTTTCCGCGATATATGGCGCTTTAGCTTTTATTATTGTCGCTTTCCTCTGGGTTTATTTATTAATGAATGGTTTAATTATCGGGATTATTATCAATCATAAATATTTTATGAAGAAATGTTAGTTTTTTCTGATTCTGCGCACAATAATGGCGGAGGATTATATGAAAAAACTTTTTTTTATACTTACTATTGCTTTTGCATTTATTGGTCAAAGCTTGCTTTCAGAAAATTTAAGTGCTGAAACTTATGGTTTCGGCTTTAAGCGTTCGCGTGATTTTATCCGTGCTTGCCCTGGAGAGAAGATAAAAGCTATTTTAGCTCAATATAATAGTTATTATATCGGTAAAGATGAGAAAATTATGTATTTAACTTTTGATTGTGGTTATGAAAATGGCTTTACTCCGCAAATTCTTGATAGCCTTAAAGAATTTGATATCGCAGCGACTTTCTTTGTGACAGGCGGTTTTATTAAGAAAAATCCAGAATTAATTTCTAGAATGATTGATGAAGGACATATTTTAGCCAACCACACAAATCAACATAAAAATATGGCAAAAATCAGTGAAGAAGAGATTCTTCTGGATCTAGAAGAAAACAATCAAATCTTTAAAGAGGCAACCGGACAGGAACTGAGTCGTTTCATCCGTCCGCCTGAGGGTCAATTTAGTGAAACAAGTCTGAGAATTACTAGCGAACAAAATTACATTAATGTTTTTTGGTCAATATCGCATGTCGATTGGTATGTTGATGACCAGCCTAGTAATGAGGCTAGTTTAACTACTTTAGTCAATCAAATACATAATGGTGGTATAATTTTATTACATAATATCAGTCGGGCTAATGCTGAAATATTAAGAGACTTTATTGAAAAATGCCATGATTTAGAATATAGCTTTAGAAATTTAGATTATTTAATTCAAGATTAAACAGTTGAAACTGCTTCAGAAATGAGGCAGTTTTATTTTTGTAAAAATCATGAAAATTCAACATCAAAATAGGGCATAAGGCATAAAATAACAATGAAACATTAGTCTATATTACTAATAAGTAAATATGAAGATTTTCTATAAAAACTAGGGGATGTGATGCTTTTAGTTGTTCTTATGATAAAATAACTGGAACAAACAAATAAAAAAATCAACAGAAGGTATAAATTTCGTTGTTTGTCTCAAGTAAATTGAAGGGAACATGAGATATGATGAATGGGAGAAAAATAATTATCCTTGCTATTAATATTGCTTTGACAATTCTTGCGATAACGGTCATGTTAATTGGTCGTTATTCGATTGAAGGCGATAGTAACTTGGATATTTTTACAATAACATATAAAGATGTCGGAGGCGGAAATTTTAGTGGAACACTAGGATATAATACGCCAACAGAACACATTTACGGAACAGAAACAGTTTTAGTTGATCCAACTAAAGCAGGCAACCAA